>JAIXVL010000119.1 GCA_027483045.1 Lysobacteraceae bacterium | reverse complement strand
AGTAGGGGGGGCGGCAGATTTTGCGTGAGCGCCGGCGCGAGTTGCGGTGCCGGTGGCGTGAGTGGCTTTCCGGGGCGCAGGGCGAAGATCGCGATCAGCGCCGCCAGCACCACGCCCACCACGACCGGCATCGACGGCTTGGGCATGCGCGCTATCGGGCGCACCAAGACTTCGCGCGCGGCCAAGTCCACCAAGCGCTCACCCACTGGATTCTCGTCGCGTGCATAGCCCGCCAGCAGAGCGCGCTCGGCAATCACATTGACCAAGCGCGGCACGCCGCCCGAATGATGGTGAAGGCGTTTGACCGCCAAGCGCGTAAACGGCAAACGCGTGGCGCCGGCCACGCCCATGCGATGGCGCACATAGGCGTCCACTTCCTCGGCATCCAAGGGCGTGAGGTGGAAGCGCGCGGTGATGCGCTGAGCCAACTGGCGCAGCTCGGGCTTTGCCAGAAGCTCACGCAATTCGGGTTGGCCGAGCAACACCATCTGCAGCAGTTTTTGCGTGGGTGTTTCGAGGTTGGTGAGCAGGCGAATCTGCTCAAGGGCCGGCAGCGACAGGTTCTGCGCCTCATCGACGATGACGACCACGCGCAGCCCTTGCGCGTACGCATCGAGAAGATAGGTGTTCAGGCGGTCATACAGACCCTTCAAGCTGCCCCGCGCCGAGGCGATATCGATCCGCAATTCCTCGGCAATCGTTTCCAGCAACTCCACCGGCGAAAGCAGCGGATTCAGCACTAAGGCCACGCGCACGTTCTCGGGCAGCTGCTCCAGCAGCAAGCGGCAAAGCGTGGTCTTGCCGGTGCCCACTTCACCAGTGAGTTGTACAAAGCCTCCGCTGCCGCCTTGGGTGATGCCGAAATGCAGATGCGCCAACGCATCCCGGTGGCGATCGCTCAAGAAAACGAATCGCGGATCCGGCGTAATCGAGAACGGCATTTCGTGCAGGCCGTAGGCCTCGAGGTACATGCGCGGGCTTTGCAGGGAAGGGGCGATTAGCCTGCCACGGATCGCTGCAAGCGGGGCGGGGCAGTTGCAAGCGAGGGAGTAGCCGTTCTCTGCAAGCTTATGCACACTGGGCCATGCGCCGCCTACTGCTCGTCGCCCTCTTGCTTTTTGGTTCGCTGCCCTTAACCGCGGTCGCGGCGAAGGAGGCTTGGGTCTGGACGCCCCAGGAACAGGCCTATTTGGACGCAAAGGGTCCCATTCGCTACTGCATGGATCCCGATTGGAGTCCTCTGGAAAGCCTCAACGCATCGGGCCAGCACGTGGGCATCAGTGCCGATGTCCTCGGCCTGTTGGCAGAGCGGGGTGGTTTGGACCTGCGCCTGGTGCGCACGCGCTCTTGGACCGAGTCGATGGAGAAGGCGCAGAAGCGCCAATGCGATTTGTTGACCTTGGCCACCGACACGGAAGAGCGTCGCCAATGGTTTGACTTCAGCTCGCCCTACATCGAGATACCGGGCGTCATCGTCACGCGCTCTGACGTGAACCACATCACCAGCTTGGTTCAGGTGCTCGATGAGCCACTTGGCATCATGCGGGGGTTCTCTTCCGTGCAGACGCTCCGCGAGGAATACCCGGGCATTCGTTTGGTCGAAGTCGATAGCTACCGACAGGGCCTCGAAATGGTTCAGAGCGGCGAGCTGTTTGGAATGCTCGGCAACATGGCGAGCTTGGGCGAAGCCTTGCAAAAGAATGGCATCGTCGACCTTAAGGTTGCGGGTTGGACCGGGTCGTCCACACGTTCAAGCATTGCCACGCGAAATGATGAGCCTGAGCTTGGGCGCATCATGCAGAGATTGGTCGCGTCAATAACGCCAGATGAGTCGCAGGCCATCATGAATCACTGGCTCACGGTGCGATTCGAGCAGGGCTTCGACAACCAGCTGTTTTGGCGAACCACTTTGCCTATTCTCATTGCCTTGCTGTTGATGCTGGGCTGGGCGATTTCGCTGCGGCGCTTGAACGTTAAGTTGAGCGACGCCAATGCCAAACTTGCTGAAGCCAATCGCCGCGATCCGCTGACCAGCCTGCATAACCGCATGCATCTCGATGAAGAGTTGCCCGCGCGTTTACGTTTGGGTGCGCGCAACGGCTTGCCGATGGTTTTGGCCATGATCGATATCGATCACTTCAAGCGCATCAACGACACCTTTGGACATCCTTTTGGCGATCAGGTGTTGCGCCAAGTGGCTGAGCGATTGGCAGCGACGTTCAGGCGCGAAGGTGATTTGGTGGTTCGCTACGGCGGCGAAGAGTTTGTGGTTCTGGTGACCGGCGGAACACACGAGGAAGCCATCGCGCAAATGGAAGCGTTTCGCGAGCAGATCTCGCAAGCCAAAGTGGGCGCGCCCGGCAAAGAGGTGACGCTGACCGTGAGCATTGGCGTGCAGGTCGCAGGTTTTGCTGCGCACGACGCGCCCGCTGCGTTGGTTCAAGATGCCGATGCAGCGCTCTACGACGCCAAGAATACCGGGCGGAATCGCTTGGTTCGTGCCGCCCGCGCGTGAAATGCCTGAAGTAGCCCTAGGGGCGCCGGCGGATGAAGATCGCAAACACCGCGAATACAGCGCCACCTAGGCCGAGCATCAGCGGCAGACCCCACAGCCCCAGAAAACCATCGGGCAAGGCTTCGCGCGTGATGGGATGCACGCGAAGGGCAAAGGCTTCGCCCACGCGATAGCGTGCTTCGCTCACGGGTTCGTCGCGCCCGCGTGTCTGGCCTGCGCCGGTGCGCAAACGGCGCGTCTCGCTGGCGACGGTGTATTCGACAATCGCGGTGAACTTGGTGCAGGCACGCCGCGGTTTGCGCCCGCAGCGCGCATTGCGTGCCTCGATGTCGGCAACGATTCCGCTGGTGGGAACGGCGGCACTGACGAAGTTGGCGCGTTGCGCGCCCACCACAGCGGCAAGCGCGCAAAGCACCAGTGCGAACAGCATCAGGACGGCCTTCATGCGGACTTCCTCGCGCCGAACAACCCGCGTAGCAGCAGCCCGAGCCACGCGACATGCGCGACGCCGAGCACGACCAGCCACGCCACGCCCGCAGGACCTTCTGCGGGTAGCGACGGCGGTGAGGCCATCACGCTCCACGCAGCCGTGCTGCTCAGCGCGCTGGGCAGGTCGGCCCAAGCTGCCGCCTCAGCCAACAATCCGCCAGCAAGATGGAAGCCGGCGAGCGAAAACGCGTAGAGCGAAAGCGCGAGAATCAGGCTGCCTGCCAGCACGTGTGCGCCCACTGGCAGGCGACCCAGAGCGAAGTCGCGGAGCAAGCTGCTGCCAGAAACAAGGCGGAGTAGGCGCAGCAAACGCAACAGGCGAGCGACGATGGCGATGCCGCCCGCCAGCGGCAGCAACGAGAGCACCACGATGACGGTATCGAACGTGTTCCAGCCATCGCGGAAGAAGCCGGCGATGGGCTTGCCATGCGCGACGAGGCGCAAGGCGATTTCGGCCACGAACCAGACCGTCGACGCAGCGAACAACAGATCGAACAGAGAACCGAAGGCTTCCCCGAAGCTGGTTACGGCTTCGAGGCCGAGCGCGATGGCGTTCAGGGCGATCAGCGCCTGAGTAAACGCGAGGAATCCAGAGTTCGCCACGAAGCGCCGCACTGCAATCGGCCCGTGGCCTGCTGCGACGGCGGTGGCCGCAGCAGGGCGGGAGTAAGGCGCGCGGCGTTTCGCCATGAGTCGCTTACTCCGCCAGCGTCAGCAAGCTGGCGTTGCCACCCGCAGCGGTGGTGTTGACGGTGAGCGTGCGCTCGGTCGCGAACTTCGCCAGATAGTGCGGGCCGCCGGCCTTCGGGCCAGTGCCTGACAGGCCTTCACCGCCGAAGGGCTGCACGCCGACGACTGCGCCAATCTGATTGCGATTGACGTAGCAATTGCCCACGCGAACATTCTTCGCAATCTGGTCGATGGTGGCATCGATGCGCGAGTGGATGCCCAGCGTGAGACCGAAGCCGGTGCCATTGATGTCGGCAATGACTTGGTCGAGCTGATCGCCCTTCCAGCGCACCACATGCAGGATCGGCCCGAACACTTCGCGATCAAGTTGCTTGACCGACGACAGCTCGAACGCACGCGGTGCAACGAAGCAGCCGTGCGCGCAGTCTTCCGGCAAGGTCATCGCCTTGATGAGGCGCGCATCTTTTTCCATCCGCGCGGCGTGTGCTTCAAGACCGCGCTTGGCATCTTCGTCGATCACGGGGCCAACATCGGTGCTGAGCAAACCGGGGTCGCCAATCACCAACTCATCCATGGCCCCCGCGAGCATGTGCATCACCTTGTCGGCGATGTCGTCTTGCACGAACAGAACGCGCGCAGCGGAGCAGCGCTGACCCGCGGAGTCGAAGGCCGATGCCACGGCATCCTTCACCACTTGTTCCGGCAACGAAGAGGAATCGGCAATCAGCGCGTTTTGGCCGCCGGTCTCGGCAATCAGCGAGGCGATCGGCGCATTGCGTGCCGCCAAGGTGCGGTTGATGGCCCAAGCCGTTTCGTTCGAGCCGGTGAATGCCACGCCGGCCACGCGCGCATCGCGAGTGAGGCCAGCACCCACCGTGGCGCCATCGCCGGGAAGGAATTGCAGCACATCGGCGGGAACGCCGGCTTCATGCAGCAACTGTGTGGCTGCAAACGCCACGAGCGTGGTTTGCTCCGCAGGTTTCGCGATCACCGAATTGCCGGCGGCGAGTGCTGCAGCCACTTGGCCGAGATAGATGGCGAGCGGGAAGTTCCACGGGCTGATGCACACGAACACGCCACGGCCATGCAGCGTGAGTTGGTTCGATTCGCCGGTCGGGCCGGGAAGCTTTACGGGTTGCCCAAACAATTCGCGCGCTTGCAGCGCGTAGTAGCGCAAGAAATCGACGGCTTCGCGCACTTCGGCCACGGAAGCCGACAGGCTCTTGCCCGCTTCTTTCACGCAGAGCGCCATGTATTCAGCGGTGCGTGCTTCCAGCAGATCGGCGGCCTTCTCGAGGATCACCGCGCGGCTTGCAGCGGGCAATGCATCCCACGCGGGCTGCGCGGCAACGCCGTTGGCCAAAGCCTGTTGCACGTTGGACTCATTCGCTGCGAGGTACTCGCCCACGGCTTCGCGGCGGTCGGCCGGGTTGCTCACCTTCACCGTTGCGCCGAAGGCGCTTGCGCCAGGCACCAGCGGCTTCCCGCTCCAAGGCTTCACAGCGGCGTTGATGCGCGTGGCGAGTTCGCGCAGCTGCGCTTCATTGGCAAGGTTGATGCCCATCGAATTGTTCCTTGGCTCGTTTTGCGAACGGTAAAGATCACGCGGTTGTGGAATATGCGGGTGTGGCTTGATCACATTGGCGGCGACAGTGGCCACCGGGTTGGCGACGAGGTCGCTGGCCTTGACCCGGGCGTCGGTAATGCGATTGACGAAGCTCGAGTTCGCACCGTTTTCCAACAGGCGGCGCACCAAGTACGGCAGCAAGTCTTCGTGCGAGCCCACGGGTGCATACACGCGGCACGGCGTGCCCAGTTGGTCGGCGCCAATGACTTCGGCGTACAAGTCATCGCCCATGCCATGCAGGCGCTGGTACTCGTAGTCGCGGCGCGTGCCGCCTTCGCGCGACATGGCATGAATGGCTGCAATGGTTTGCGCGTTGTGCGTGGCGAACATGGGGTAGAGCGCATCGCTCGCGGCGAACATGCGGCGCGCGCACGCCAGGTAGCTCACGTCGGTATTCACTTTGCGGGTGAAGACCGGATAGCCCGCAAGGCCATCGACCTGGGCCTTCTTGACCTCCGAATCCCAATAAGCGCCCTTGACCAAGCGCATGGGCATGCGGCGACCCACTTGGCGCGCCAGTGCGGCCAGTTCGTCGATGACGAAAGGCGCACGCTTCTGGTAGGCCTGCACGGCCAAGCCATAGCCTTCCCAGCCATCGAGGCTTTTGTCGGCAAACACGCCGCCGATCACATCGAGCGACAATTCCAAACGCTCCGACTCTTCGGCATCAATAGTGAAGCCGATCGACTGCGCCTTCGCGTGCTGGGCTAACTCGAGAACCATCGGTGCCAGTTCGCCCATCACCCGTGCGCGTTTGCCGACTTCGTAGCGCGGGTGAAGCGCCGACAGCTTCACCGAGATCGAGGGTGCGGCAAACACGCTCTCGGCGCCGCCTACGCTGCGCAGGCTGTCGCCGATGGAACCAATCGCATCTTTGTAGGCTTGGAAGTAACGGCGCGCGTCTTTCGTGGTGAGCGCGCCCTCGCCCAGCATGTCGAAGCTGTAGCGATAGCGGGCGTTGTCGCCCTTCAGGCTGCGCTCCAGCGCCTCAGAAATCGTGCGGCCCATCACGAATTGATGGCCCATGATCTTCATCGCTTGGCGCACGGCCAAGCGGATCACGGGTTCACCGGTACGTGCCACTAGGCGCTTGAACGCCCCGCCGAAGTCGCGGCGGGTGTCTTCTGCGAGGGTCACGATGCGGCCGGTCAGCATCAGGCCCCACGTCGAGGCATTCACCAGCACGGAACTGGAGCCCCCAAGGTGCTTTTCCCAAGCCGCGTCGCCCAGCTTGTCGCGAATCAGCTTGTCCGCGGTCAGCTCGTCCGGGATGCGGAGCAGGGCCTCGGCCACGCACATCAGCAACACGCCTTCTTCGGAGCTCAGGTCGTACTGACGCATGAAGGCCTGCACCAACTCAGGGTCGGCGGCTCGAATGCGCGTGCGTTCCACCAGCGCTTCCGCGGTGGCCTGGACCCCGGCCTGTACATCCGCAGGAAGCGTGGCGGCGGCCAGCAGCTCGCCCAAATGCTCCGACTCGTCACGGGCATAGGCCGCGGTCACGCGGTCGCGAAGGGGGCTGGATTGCGCCAGCAGCTCGGGGCTCAGAATGGACTTCACACGGGTTCCGGCTTTGTCGAATGGAAGCCCCCAGTGTGCCCGCCGGGCGGCGCTGCCGTAACCCCCTGAACGGCCTTGGGTGGGCCGCTTGCATTGCGCCTCGCCGGCAGCGTGAAGGCGCTTGCTCAAGGGGTGTTGCTTGCCCCTGCCGAGGCGGGGGCCGTAAACTGCGGCAACCTGTCGCAGGGCGTGACACGTGCACCGTGATCGATGAACTGCCGCCGTCGGCTAATGGCCCCGAGGCGCAGCTGATGCTGCGCCCTCGCCGTATCCTGACGTCGCGGCAGTTTTTTGTTCTCTTTGCACTGATCGCACTCCCCGTGGCTGCGGTGGCGGGTTACAGCCTTGCGCTGGGCAATGCATTCGCCCCGTGGTTTGCGCTGCTGGACTTGGCCATCGTTGCTGTGGCTCTGCGCTGGGTGTGGCGGTCGGGCGATCGCTACGAACGGATTGTGTTGGATGGGCGGTGTCTGGAAGTGCACGCCTCACCCAGCGACGCCACTGTGTTCAAGGCGCATCCCTATTGGGTGCGCGTGAGTGCAGAAGGCGACATTAAGGCGCCCGATCGTGTCCTGCTGGGTTCGCAGGGGCGGACGGTCGAAATAGGCAGTTTCCTTGCCCCGGACGAGCGCAGCGAGCTCGTTGCGAGGTTGAGATCGGTGCTGGCCATCGCCTCCGGGCGTGGTCAGGCCAACGAACACTGAGTGAGGTCAATGGCATGAAGACAGTGCGACCCTTTACCGTCATGGCGGGCCTTCTGGCCGGCTTAAGTGCCACCGCAGCGCTTGCGGTTGGCCACCCGGAGCGCTGGCAGCTCAACATGACGAAGGGCGTTACGGCGACGGCCGAGCGCGCCTACGACATGCACATGATTATGCTGTGGATCTGCGTGCTGATTGGCATCGTCGTGTTCGGTGCCATGGCCGTGGCCATCTTCAAGTTCCGGAAGTCGAAGGGCGCCGTGCCCGACAAGACCTTCGTGCACAGCACCAAGCTCGAGATTCTTTGGACCGCGATTCCGACGTTGATCCTGATCGTGATGGCCTATCCGGCCACGCAGAAGTTGATCGAGGCCTACGACACGCAGGGCCACGAGATGACCGTGAAGATCGTGGGCCAGCAGTGGTTGTGGTCTTACGAGTACGTCGGCGAAGACGTGAAGTTCACCAGCCGCCTTGATCGCGAGTCGGATCGCCTGCGCCAGAGCGGTGCGGTGATCGACGCGAACAATCCCAACTACCTCATCGACGTCGACAACCGTCTGGTGCTGCCGATCGACACCAAGATCCGCTTCATCCTCACCGCTGACGACGTGATTCATGCGTGGTGGGTTCCGGCTTTGGGTTGGAAGTCCGACGCCATCCCCGGCATCGTCAACGAACAATGGACCGAGATTCGTGAGCCCGGCATTTACCGCGGCCAATGTGCGGAGCTCTGCGGCAAGGACCATGGCTTCATGCCCATCGTGGTGGAAGCCGTGACCAAGACCGAATTCCAGGCTCGTCTCGCCGCCATGAAGTCGGCCGACGACACCACCGCTCGCACCGCCGCTTCTGCACCGGCCATTGCCGGTCCGCAGGGCTGATCGATCTAAGAGGGCAACGCCATGGCAACACACGCTGATACCCACCACGACGATCACGGCCACAAGCAGGGCTTCTTCGAACGCTGGTTCATGTCCACCAACCACAAAGACATCGGTACCTTGTACCTGGTGTTCGCGTTGGTCATGTTCCTGGTCGGCGGCTCGATGGCGCTGGTGATTCGCGCCGAGTTGTTCCAGCCGGGCTTGCAGTTGGTCGATCCGGCCTTCTTCAACCAGATGACCACGATGCATGCGTTGGTCATGATCTTCGGTGCGGTCATGCCGGCCTTCGTCGGCTTGGCCAACTGGATGATCCCGCTCATGGTCGGCGCGCCCGACATGGCGCTGCCGCGCATGAACAACTGGTCCTTCTGGATCATGCCGTTCGCCTTCGCTCTGCTGTTGATGCCGCTGGTGCTGCATTTCTTCGGTATCGGCTCGGGTGGCCCAGCCGGTGGTTGGACGCTGTATCCGCCGCTGTCGCTGCAGGGTGGTTCGAACGTCGCGTTCACCATCTTCGCGATCCACCTGATGGGCATCAGCTCGATCATGGGTGCGATCAACATCATCGCCACCATCCTCAACATGCGCGCTCCGGGCATGGACCTGCTGAAGATGCCGATCTTCGTCTGGACCTGGCTCATCACGGCGTTCCTGCTGATCGCGGTGATGCCGGTGCTGGCTGGCGCGGTGACGATGCTGCTCACCGACAAGTTCTTCGGCACCTCGTTCTTCAATGCCGCCGGCGGCGGTGACCCGGTTCTGTACCAGCACGTGTTCTGGTTCTTCGGGCACCCCGAGGTCTACATCATGATCTTGCCGGCCTTCGGCATCGTGTCGGAGATCATCCCCACCTTCGCCCGCAAGCCGCTGTTCGGCTATCAGGCGATGGTGTACGCCACGGCCTCGATCGCCTTCCTGTCGTTCATCGTGTGGGCGCACCACATGTTCACGGTCGGCATGCCGCTCGGCGCTGAGCTGTACTTCATGTACGCCACGATGTTGATCGCGATCCCGACCGGCGTGAAGGTCTTCAACTGGGTCACGACGATGTGGCGCGGCTCGATGACCTTCGAAACCCCGATGCTGTTCGCGCTCGGTTTCGTTGTGATGTTCACCATCGGCGGCTTCTCGGGCTTGATGCTCGCGATGGTGCCGGCCGACTACCAGTACCACGACACCTACTTCGTGGTGGCCCACTTCCACTACGTGCTGGTGACCGGCGCCGTGTTCGGCATCATGGCCGGCGTGTACTACTGGCTGCCGAAGTGGACCGGCTACATGTACAACGAGACGCTGGGCAAGTGGCACTTCTGGGGCAGCACGTTCTTCGTGAACCTGTTGTTCTTCCCGCAGCACTTCCTGGGTCTCGCGGGCATGCCGCGCCGCATCCCGGATTACAACGTGGCCTTCGCCGACTTCAACATGTGGTCCTCGGTGGGTGGCTTCGGTTTCGGTCTGATGCAGGTGCTGTTTGTCTACATCGTTTGGAAGGCTGCTCGTGGCGGCGTCAAGGCGACTGACCGCGTGTGGGAAGGTGCCAAGGGCCTCGAGTGGACGGTGCCGTCGCCGGCTCCGCACCACACCTTCACCAAGCCGCCGGTGATCCGCGACGAAGACTTGTCGCACGGCGACGTGGCTCACTAAGCGCCTGCCTGCTGCCATGAGCTCCGCACACGACCCCAACGACACCCCTGAACGCCGCGCTTCGGTGCGGCGTACGGTGTGGGTGTTGCTGGGCGTTGCTGGGCTCGTCTATGGCTACTTCATCGTGAAGACATTTATCGCTCACTCGGGCGGTGCGGCATGACCGACAACGCCGCCACCGCAAAGCGCATCGCTCTGGTCTCCGTCGTTTGCTTCGCGATGGCCTTTGCGCTGGTGCCTCTGTACGAGATTGCGTGCGAGAAGGTTTTCGGCATCAAGCTTGAAGACACGCCCGCAGGAGACAAGCGCGTGGCGGGTTTGGAGATCGACCCCAATCGCCGTGTGCGGATTGAGTTTGATGGCACGGTGAATTCCAAGCTGCCGTGGTCGTTCAAGCCCGAGATCCTGTCGATGGACGTTGTTCCTGGTCAGGCCTACGAGATGAACTACCTCGCGGGCAACCTTGACGCGTCCCCCGTGGTTGGCAATGCAGCGCCGTCGGTTGCACCGGTCGTTGCGGCGGGCTACTTCGTCAAGACGGAGTGCTTCTGCTTCACCGAGCAACTGCTGGCATCGGGCGAGCAGAAGACGATGCCGGTTCGTTTCATTGTTGATCCCGCGCTGCCGAGCAACGTCAACACGATTACCTTGTCTTACACGTTCTTCAAAAATGACGCGGCTACGGCACGCGCAGCACTTTTGCCGGCGAACGTGCCCGGCATGGCCGCTGCGCTGCCCGTGGCGGCGCCTCGCTAAGTCCACTGCTTTTCTAGGGGTTTCGAATGGCTACCGCTCACCACGACGCCGACACCTACTACGTACCGCATTCGAGCCGCTGGCCGTTTGTCGGGTCCATCGCACTGTTCGTGCTGATGATTGGCCTGGTGAACTGGTTCAACGGTAGCAATGCCGCGTACTGGATCTTCTTGGGCGGCATCGCGATGCTGCTGTTCACCTTGTTCCGCTGGTTCGGCGATGTCATTCGCGAGTCGGAAACGGGCCTATACAACGGCCAAGTCGACGTGTCGTTCCGTCAGGGGATGATCTGGTTCATCTTCTCGGAAGTCATGTTCTTCGCGGCGTTTTTCGGCGCTCTGTTCTACATCCGCCACTTCACCTTGCCGTGGATTTCGGGCGAGGGTCATGGTGCGCTCGGCAATGAGTTTCTGTGGGGTGGCTACACCACGGGCTGGCCGGAAAACGGCCCCGCAAATTTGGGCGGCGCCTTCGAAACAATCCACGCGTTCGGCTTGCCCCTCGTCAATACGATGATTCTGTTGACCTCGGGTCTCACCATCACCATCGCGCACCACGCCATGGTTGCTGGTCAGCGTTCGAAGGTTCTTTTCTGGCTCGGCGCCACGATTGCACTCGGCCTCACCTTCTTCGGCGTGCAGGCCTATGAGTATCACCACGCTTGGGCCGATCTGAACCTCAAGATCTCCAGCGGCATTTACGGCGCTACGTTCTACATGCTGACCGGCTTCCACGGTCTGCACGTCTTCTTGGGCACCCTGATGCTGATCGTGGTGTGGTTCCGGGTGTTGAAGGGTCACTTCACCCCCGAGAAACACTTCGGTTTCGAGGCGGTGGCCTGGTACTGTCACTTCGTGGACGTGGTGTGGTTGGGACTGTTCCTCTTCGTTTACGTGCTGTAAGCCCGAAGACGAGGACAGCCACGGGGCCGGCGCAATGCCGGCCCTGTTGCGTTACGGGTAGTGAGGTTTGGGACTGGTGGTTCGGCGGGCGATAGCGCTTACTGGCCAATGCCATGAAAACGCCAAAAGCCCAAAAAGTGACCTGCGCTCAATAGCCCAAGCAGACCGATTGATAGCGCAATACGCCAGCTCAAGGCCCGCACCATTTTTCCGTCGGCCTGTTGCTTCGAAACCATGTGAAACAGCGCGGCGAACAGGTTCCAAATGATCAAGGCAAGAAACGCGACAACCAGAAGCTTTTCCACGGGCGAACCTGTGTGCAGGGGAGTGCGTGGATTATCCGCAGTGCAGCGGGTGATCGGGTGAAGCGCATTGCACTGTGGATGCTGGCGCTGATTCTGGTGGCCGGCTTTGTTCGCGCTGGCTTTTGGCAGAGCGGGCGTGCGGACGAGAAGGAAGCGCTGCTCGCCCGCGCTGCGCAGGTTTTGGCAGAGCGTCGCCCTGTGCCGCTGGAACAAGCGCGCCAGGCGATGCCCGCGTGGGTGCAGCTGGAAGGGCGCTTTCTGGAGGTTCCGCCCTTGCGGTTGGATAACCAACGGCGCGGCGAGCGCGTGGGTGTGCAGGTCTACAGGGCGTTCGAAACCCAGCAAGGTCAGCGTTTGGTCGTCGACTTGGGCTGGCGCCCTTTGCCTGGTGATCGCTCTTTGCCCGCCGAAAGTCCGCCGCGCGAAGGCACTCTGTCACTCCCCGGCTTGTTGGTGCCCCCGCCTTCTGCGGGCTTTGCCATCGGCCCGGCGCTCTCGCCTGCACCGGATGGGGGCTGGTTGGCCCTTCGATTGGACGCGCCGGGATTGCGCACGGCGCTTGGGCGTCCTTCGGACACCGCGCAGCCGCAAGTTCTTGATTCGGCGGTCCTGCGGCTCGATCCGGCGATTCCTTTGGGATACGAACGCGATCTCGACCTGCTACCGAATACTCTTCCACCCGAGAAACACCGCGGTTACGCGCTGCAGTGGTTTGGCTTTGCCGCCGGCTTGCTGTTGCTCTCCCTCTATCTTCAAGTGCGTCGTCCATGACCCCTCTTCTGAAAAGCCGAATCACCCTCGTGGTGGTGGCGGCCATGTTCTTCACCTCGTTCGGCATTGCGCTGTACCTGATCCGTTCGGGCTGGCAACCCACCGCCACGCGCAATGCAGGCGAGCTCTTGCAGCCGCCCGTGGAGCTTGGTGATCTGGGTTTGCTGCATGCCGACGGCCAAGCTTTCGGCTGGGAGCCCGATCGCCGCCTGTGGCGTGTGGTGGTGATTCCCAGTGATGACTGCGGTGAGCCCTGCTTGAAGCTCACGGACACGCTGTACCGCGTGTGGGTCTCGGAAGGCCGTCATGCGGACCGTGTACAGATGCTCTGGTTCGGCAGCGTGCCGGCGCAGGCGCCGCAATACCGTGCTTTCTTGCCGATGCAGGTGTCTCCGGCCCTGCGAGCCAAACTGCCGGCCTCTCACGTGGAAGGCAGCCTCGCGGTGTATCTGATCGACCCCTCAGGTTTCCTGGTGATGCGCTATGCGCCCGGCTTCGACCCCACTGGGTTGCGTAAGGACTTGGCGCGCTTGTTGAAGGTGACGGAATGAGTCCCGCGCGGCACTTTCATCGCGTTGCGTGGGCGGCGGTGCTGCTGGCCTTCGGCGTGATCTTTCTGGGCGGCTTTACCCGATTGAACAACGCCGGATTGAGCTGCCCCGATTGGCCGACGTGCTACGGCAAGGTGACGTGGCCGAATGAAGCGCACGAGATTGCGCACGCGAATGCAAACTTCGAACGCGCTGTTGAAGTGAGCAAGGCGGTTTTCGAGCAAGTGCATCGCCACATGGCTGCGACCTTGGGCCTGTTGGTGCTGCTGCTGGCCGTGCTGGCTGTGCGCAAGCGTCCGCAGGGGATCACGACGGTGGCTGTGGGTGCCGCCTTTGTGGTTGCCGCGATATTCGCGTACATCAAGGTGGACCATGTGCTCGCCCTTGCGTTGGCGGGCATGGGGCAATTGATCTGGCTGAGTGGCATCGTGCGTTGGAATGACGCCACGACGCGACTGTCGGTTGTTCTGCTGATGGTGGTGACTTTCCAGGCCTTGCTGGGCATGTGGACGGTGATTTGGCTGGTGAAGCCCGTCATCGTGATGAGCCATCTGATGGGCGGCTTGACGACCTTCTCGCTTCTGACTCTGCTCGCCTGGTGGACCACGCCCAACGCCACGCGCGTGCACGTGGACGCCCCCGGCCTTCGCGTGCTGCTGTGGATTGGTTTGGCCTTGCTTGCGGTGCAGATTGCTTTGGGCGGCTGGGTGGCCTCGAACTACGCGGCCTTGGCCTGCGGCATGGATTTCCCGAAGTGCAAAGGAGCGTGGTGGCCCGAGATGGACTTCCACGAAGCCTTCATCCTTTGGCGCGGTATCGGCGTGGACTATGAAGGCGGCGTTCTTGATGCTGCTGCGCGTGCCGCAATTCAGATGGCGCACCGCATCGGCGCCATCATCGTGACGCTGTATGTCGGCTTCCTTGGTATTCATCTGATGCGCACAGCGGGTTTCCGTGCATGGGGCGGTACCTTGCTGGTGCTGCTGTTGACGCAAGTCAGCCTGGGCATCGCTAATGTGGTGATGGGTTTGCCGCTCTATGTGGCGACTGCACACTTGTTGGTGGCTGTGCTGATGCTCTTCACCACGGTCACGCTGCTCGCGCGATTGCGTTCGCCGGAGGCCTGAGGTGCGCGAATTGGCAGGCCAATACTGGGAGCTCACTAAACCGCGCGTGGTGGCCTTGATTGTGTTCACGGCCATCATCGGCATGTTCCTGGCACGTCAGGAATTGCCTTCGCTGTGGGTTCTCGTGTTTGGAAGCCTGGGCATTTGGTTGGCCTCTGCCTCAGCGGCTGCCATCAACCACTTGCTCGATCAACGCATCGATGCCGTGATGGCGCGCACCGCGCATCGCCCTTTGCCCACGGGCTCGCTCACGCCGCGCCAAGTGTTGCTGTTTGCAGTGGGCTTGGGCGTGTTGTCGATGCTGGTGCTGGGTCTGCTGATCAATCCGCTGACGGCGGCGCTGACATTCGCCTCGTTGATCGGCTACGCCATCATCTACACCGGCTATTTGAAGCGCGCCACGCCGCAGAACATTGTGATTGGCGGCTTGGCGGGGGCTGCGCCGCCCTTGCTGGGCTGGGCCGCTGTGACGGGCGAAATCCACCCGCACGCGTTGCTGTTGGTGTTGATCATCTTCGTGTGGACGCCGCCGCACTTCTGGGCCTTGGCGATCTTCCGCAAAGACGACTATGCGCGCGCCATGATCCCGATGTTGCCCGTGACGCACGGCGTGGAATACACACGCTGGCAGATTCTGTTCTACACATTGCTCTTGATTGCCGCCACGATTCTGCCGTTCGCAACCGGCATGAGTGGCCTGTTCTATTTGGGTGGTGCGCTGGTGTTGGGCGGCGTGTTTCTGTACTACGCCATTCGCCTGTTCAATCCGCCGGATCCGATGTACCCAATGCGCGTCTTCAACTACTCCATCATTTACTTGATGGCCCTGTTCGCGTTCTTGCTGATCGATCACTACATCGACCCGGAGCCTGCCGCGCAGGTGATGCAGGCCGGCTTGAGCTTTGAGAAGGTGGGTTAAGGCGGCATCAAAGTCGCCCTCCCGGAAAAACCGGGAATAGAATGACCTGACTCGATTCCTTCGTTCGCAAGGCTGGAGCGTGCATGAAGTTGCGCAGCAGCAATATCGCGAAATTTGCAGAGCGGACCTTTGATGTCTTGGTCATCGGGGGCGGGATCAACGGCGCCGTGTCCGCCGCCGCCTTGTCAGGTAAGGGCGCGTCGGTCGCGCTGATTGATCAGCGCGATTTCGCCGGATTCACCAGCCAGCATTCCAGCAATCTGGCGTGGGGCGGAATCAAGTATCTTGAGAGTCACGAATTTGGTTTGGTGCGTGATTTGTGCAAGAGCCGCAACCGGCTTCTCGAACACTATCCGTCGCGCGTGGAGCAGATCCGCTTCTACTCCACCATGGATCGCGGATTTCGTTTTCACCCGCTTCTGGTTTGGGCCGGGGCGTGGCTGTACTGGGCGTTCGGCAACGCGTACATACGGCCGCCGCGCTGGTTGTCGAAAGCCACGATCAATCGCGAAGAGCCCGTCGTTAGCACCGAGCGCTACTGCGGCGGCGTGGAGTATTCCGACGCCTATCTGCGCGACAACGATGCGCGATTCGTATTCCAGTTCGTGCGTTCGGCGATGGACCGCGGCTGCATCGCGGCGAACTACGTGGAGTCGCTGGGCGCGCGCCGCGTGGACGATGTCTGGGTGACCCAAGCGCGCGATGCGATGTCCGGCGAGGCCTTCGAGATTCGCTCCAAGGTATTGATCAATGCCGCTGGACCCTTCGTTGACGATCACAACCGGCTGACTGGCGAGCGCACTGAACACCGGCATGTGTTCTCGAAAGGCATCCATCTGGTGGTGCCGAGACTGACCTCCAGCCACCGCATCCTGACCTTCTTTGCCGATGACGGGCGCTTGTTCTTCGCGATTCCGATGGGCCCGCGAACCTGTGTGGGCACCACCGACACGCGAGTGGATTCGGCGTTTTCCGAGGTGACCGAAAACGACCGGCAATTTGTCCTCGACAACATCAACAAGCGCTTGAGTCTGTCGAAGCCATTGACCACGTCGGACATCATCGCGGAGCGCTGTGGTGTGCGCCCCTTGGTGGTGAAATCCACCGAATCTGGCGCGGGTGGCAACGATTGGCTGCAGATGTCGCGCAAGCACCAGATCGATGTGAATCGGCAAAGCGCGCATCTGAGCGTGTTCGGCGGTAAGTTGACCGACTGCGTGAACGTGGGCGATGAAGTTTCGGCGCACGTGCAATCCCTAGGGGTGAACCTGCCGCACGCCGACTACACCTGGTACGGCGAGCCACATCCCAGCGTGCGCGTGGAGTATCTGCATCAGGCGCGTCTGATGAATCTCGACAGCTACACCTCGCCAACGGCCAGTGAGAGCCTGAGCAGCCGCTTGTGGCGGCGCT
>JAIXVL010000285.1 GCA_027483045.1 Lysobacteraceae bacterium | reverse complement strand
CGTACCGCGGTGCAGCGAACGTGCAGCGCGTCATGGCCAATGGCGAATTCACTGCGCTGGCCTCTTTCCGCGGCGCGCCCGTGCTGGTGGTTTACGGCGCCCCTTGGTGCAGCGATTGCGAGCTGCAAGTGGCCGAAGTGGCTCAGGCGGCGCCTAAAGATCTGCGCGTCTTGCACGTGGTAACCAGCGCGCCGGCAGGCTACGGCCACCCTGCCACGCGCGAAGACGCCGCCTACTGGGCGCGACGCTTCGGGCTCGCACAAAACCAAGTGCTCGCCGCCGACCTCACCGCCATGCGCCTGCCCGCTCTGATGCTCTTTGATGCTCAGGGCGGCTTGCTGTTCGAACACACGGGCCTCATGGATTCCGATGCCCTGGCGCGAGCCTTGTCTTCCGCGACGCCGCCAGCAGCGGCGCCAACACCCCAACCATGACCTCAGGCCCATGCGCGGCGTCTTGTCGAGGGGGAAGCTCGAAGGCTTCACCCCTTGCTGGAACCCTGCCATGACGCCTCGCCTGCTTCCTCTCGCTCTCGCCTCCGCGCTGTTTGTTGCCGGCGGCTTGCCTGCACTCGCGCACAACCATGCCGAGTCGCAGCCCTCTGCAGCGACTGCAGCGACTGCTGAAGCCGATGCGCGCGTCGATGCGATGTTTGCCGAGTACTGGGAAGCCTCGCTGAAGATGAACCCGCTGCGCGCCACTTTCGTAGGCGATGCGCGTTACAACGATCAGATGCCGAACTTCTTCTCGGCCGAATCGCGCGAAGCCAACAACGCCTTCAACGTGGCCTGGCTCGAAAAGCTCAAAGCCGTCGACCTCAATGCTCTCGGCCCGCAGCGCCGACTCAGCACCGAAATGCTGACGCGCGAACTCGCCTTGGAGATTGAAGGTGAGCGCTTTCCTGCCTGGCAACAACCGCTCAACCAGTTCCGCAACACGGCCGCGCTTTTCGCCCAATTGGGCTCCGGCACCAACGCACAGCCCTTCAAGACCGTGCAGGACTACGACAACTGGCTAAAGCGTGCATCGCGCCTGCCGGAGTTGTTCACCAGCATGCAGGCCAATATGCGTGAAGGCATGGCCAGCGGCGTTGTGCAGCCGAAGGTGCTGATGGCGAAAACGATTCCCCAACTCGATGCACTCATCAAAGACAAGCCGGAAGACACGCTGTTTTGGCGCCCCATCGCCAACTTGCCGGCCGACATTCCGGCCGCCGAGAAGGAGCGCCTGACCGCCGCGTATCGCACGCTGATCGCCGACCAACTGATGCCTGCGTACCGCGAGTTGCGCCGCTTCGTTGCCGACGAATACCTGCCCAAGACCCGCGACACGGTCGCGCTTTCGGCCCTGCCCGATGGTGAGGCGTGGTACGCGTACATGGCCAAGGTGCAAACCACCACCGACCTCACGCCCGCACAGATCCACGACATCGGCTTGTCCGAAGTGGCGCGCATTCAAGGTGAGATGCATGACGTGATGAAGCAGATGGGCTTCGAAGGCAGCCTGCAGGACTTCTTCGTGCACATGACCACGGCGAAAGAGTACGAGTACCCCACCGAAGAGGCACTGCTCGCCGACTACAACTCGCTGCGCGAGCGCATCGATCTGCGCGCCAAAGACATGTTCTCGCTGGTGCCGAAGGCCGGCTTCGAGATCCGCCCGGTCGAGGCCTTCCGCGCCGCATCTGCGGCAGGCGGCAGCTACCAAGGCCCCAGCCAAGACGGCACGCGCCCGGGCATCTTCTACGTAAACACCCATGACTTGCCGAGCCGAAAGAACTGGGATCGCGACGCGCTCTATTTGCACGAGGCGGTGCCGGGTCACCACTTCCAAATTGCGCTGCAGCAGGAACTCACCGGCCTGCCGATGTTCCGTCGTTTCGGTGGCGAAACGGCCTTCGCTGAAGGTTGGGGCCTGTACGCCGAATCGCTGGGCAAAGAGCTCGGCGCCTACGACACGCCGCAGCAGTACTTCGGCCGTCTGCAAGCCGAAATCTGGCGCGCCATCCGCCTCGTCGTCGACACCGGCTTGCACAGCAAGGGTTGGACGCGCGAGCAGGTCATCGCTTACATGAAGGCCAATTCGGCCACCACCGATACCGAGGCTGTTTCGGAAGCCGAGCGTTACATCGCCATTCCCGGCCAAGCCTTGGCCTACAAGATTGGTGAGCTGAAGATTCTTGAGCTGCGCGCGCGTGCGGAAAAGGCACTCGGCGACAAGTTCGACATCAAGGCCTTCCACGCCGAAGTTCTGGAAGACGGCTCGCTGCCGCTCTCGGTGCTGGAAGCCAAGATCGACCGCTACATCGCAGCCAAGAAAGGCTGAAGCGGCATGGAGAAGCGCCGAGTCGCTATCGTGGTGTTCGACGAAGTCGAGGTTCTCGACTTCGCCGGACCCTTCGAGGTGTTCTCGGCGCTGCGCCTTGATGAGGCGACACGGCGCGAATCCGCGTCGCCTTACGAAGTCATCATCGCGGGCGTGAAGCCGGGCATCGTGCATTGCCGTGGCGGGCTGAAAGTCCAGCCCGATACGACCATCGAAGCCTTGGATGCATCGGGCTTGCACACGCTGGTGATTCCCGGCGGTTACGGCGTGCGCCCATTGCTGAAGGACGAGGGCTTTCTGCACTGGCTGCGCAAGGCCGCACCGCAACCGACGCGACTCGCATCGGTATGCACCGGGAGTCTATTGCTCGCAGAAGCCGGCCAACTCGATGGCCTGCACGCCACCACGCACTGGCTCAGCCTCGACTGGATGGCACGCGATTGGCCGAGCGTGCATGTGGAGCGCGAACGGCATTTCGTGATCGAGGGCCGCGTGGCCACGTCGGCGGGCATCAGCGCCGGCATCGATTTGTCACTGGCACTGATTGCCGAGGATTTCGGCGAGCCGCTCGCTCGCGCAACGGCGAGGCACATGGAATACCCCTATCCCGAGCAGAATCTGCGCCGCGTCCCGACATGACGCCATTGCCGCAACGACGCCCGCGTGGCAGCGTGGCACTTGTGACTGGCTTCGGACGCAACATCGATGAGTGATTCCCCCCATCACCCGGAAGCGCCGGGCAACCCCTTCGAGTTACCGGCCCGCACCACACCCACGTGGGAAGTGGAGATTCTTCTATCCGGTGCCACGGTGTTCGCGCTGTTCCAACTCTACGGATTCATCAACGAGAGTGTGATTCAGGTAGTCAGTGGGCTGGCGAGCGACGCGCGTGGCATGGCCAGCGCCATGCTCGTGTACGTGCAGGCCGGCGTGCTGGCGCTAGCCCTTGGCTTCGTTCTGCATTTGCTGCTGCGGGCGTTCTGGGTCGGGGCGGTGGGGCTGCGCTCCGTCGACCCGACCGGCAAGGTTCGTCAGTCCATCAGCATCGGCCCCGCACAGCAGCGCTTGGTGGCACAGGCGTGGGACAACCTGCCCCGCCAGGCCGCGGCACTCGATGACTGGGCCACGCTCACGTTTGCATTGGCCTTGGGCTTGGCCAAGCTGATGGGCTTGCTGATGCTGATCGCAGCCACGCTCAACTTGGCCGGCTATGGCATCCATTTCGGCAGCGGACAGCGCGTTAGTGTCGGCATGGGCATGCTGCTTCTTGCTGTCTTGCTGATGGGGCCGATGTCGATCGCCACTTGGCTGGATAACCGCGCAGGCAAGCGCAAGTCGACGCCTCCCAATTGGGTCGCGAAGGTACTGGGTTGGTACAGCTTGACCGGCATGCTGGCGAATCAGAATCTGGCCTTGCAGGTACTCACGCAGCGCGCTTCGGGCGAGCGCAGCCGCGCTCGCGGAATGCTGGCGGTGTTCGCCCTAATCTTTACGCTGATGGCGCTCGTATCGCTGAGCATGATCTGGCAGCAAGGCGCCCTCAGCCGCCTTTTCAGCAACTCGCAACTGCGCTCCATGGACGGGCAGGAAGCTGCATTGCGCGGCAACCATTACCTCTCTTTGCAGAATGCTGGCCAAGTGCAAGTCCGACCCTATCTGCAGGCCGAGGTGATCACCGGTCCCTACGCAAAACTGCGCATTCCATTCTTCGATGACTGGCATGCCGAGGCTTTGCGCAAATGTGCAGAAAAACATGGCGATGCAGGCGACGCCGATGCATGGCGCTTCGATGGCCGAGCAGCCGAGGTCTTGGCCTGCGTTGCGGCTGCTCAGCCCATCACGCTGGACGGCAAGCCCCTCACCACGCCTTGGATGCTGATTGATGATCGACGCGAGGGCCGCAGCGACTTCGTGATCATGATCGACGTGCGCGGCCTTCCGCGCGGCGCGCATGTGCTCACCATCGCCCAGCCACCCGCAGAAACAGCGGAGGCCGGCGACAAGCCGCCGCGTCCTTGGCGCATCCCGTTCTGGACATGAGGCCTCATTGGTGGCGACGCGCCTTGTTCTGGGGCCTCATGCCCATCGCTGGGCCACAAGGCCTGCGTTTGCGGCGCACCGCGCCACGCTTCGCGCCGGCGCCCGGTGAGCGCTACGGCACTGTTGGTCACGGGCCATCGCTGAACCTGCTCGCCATCGGTGATTCGGTGATGGACGGCGTGGGCGTACCGCACATCGAGAGCGGCTTCGCAGCTGCGCTTTCGGGCCATCTTGCTCAGCAATTACGCTGTTCCGTGCACTGGCAAGTACTGGGCAAGACGGGTGCAAGCGTGGGTGACGTCGGCGAGCTTCTCCTGCCCAAAGTACCTGCAAACGACTGGCATCTCATTGTCGTGTCGGTAGGTGTGAACGATGTCTCTGGATTGACGCGCAGCGCGGCGTTCGCCGAGCGATTGAATGCCTTGGTGACCGGGCTGCAGCGTGCAGCCCCCAAGGCCACCGTACTGCTGTGCGGCCTGCCGCGGATGCAGCATTTCCCGTTGCTCCCGCAGCCGCTGCGCTGGATCGCGGGCTTGCGTGCGCACACGCTCGATGCTCTTGCGGCCGACCTTGCGCGCCGACTACCGGGCGTTCTGCATGAGCCCACCACTTACACGCCGCTGTCGCACGAGTTTGCTCCCGACGGCTATCACGCCAATGCCGAAACTCAAGCGCGCTGGGCCGGGGTGTTGGTCGAACGCCTTCTCACACGCTGGGCGCCGCCTCACTAGGCGGCAATGGCAAACTAGCGGCCTGCCCTCAGGTGCCTACTGCCATGACGCTTGCCCACCATTTCCCCATCGCAGCCTCGGTGCCCAACGGCACCACGCTCAGCATCACGCGTCCCGACGATTGGCATTTGCACCTGCGCGACGGTGCGCAGTTATCGGCCGTTCTGCCGCACACCGCGGCGCAGTTCCAGCGCGCGATCGTGATGCCCAACTTGAAGCCGCCAGTCACCACCACGGCGCTTGCGGGTGAGTACCGCGACCGCATTCTGGCGGCGCGTCCTGCCGGTTCGAACTTCGAACCACTGATGACGCTCTACCTGACGGATGACACGCCAGCCGACGAAATTCGCCGCGCGAAAGACTCGGGCTTTGTGCACGCCGTAAAGCTGTATCCCGCTGGTGCCACCACCAACTCCGCATCTGGCGTGACCGACCTCAAGCACACCTACAAAGCCCTTGAGGCGATGCAGGAAGTCGGCATGATTCTGGCCATCCACGGTGAAGTCACCGAACGCGAGATCGACATCTTCGATCGCGAAAAAGTGTTCATCGACGAAAAACTGATTCCCGTGCGGCGCGACTTCCCCGGCCTGCGCGTGGTCTTTGAGCACATCACCACCAAAGATGCGGCTGATTACGTGCGCACTGCAGAAGGCGACATCGGCGCCACCATTACCGCGCATCACTTGCTCTACAACCGCAATGCGCTTTTTCAGGGTGGCGTTCGGCCCCACTACTACTGCCTGCCCGTGTTGAAGCGCGAAGTGCATCGCCAGGCCTTGGTGCAAGCCGCTATCTCGGGAAGTCCGCGCTTCTTCCTGGGCACGGATTCCGCCCCGCATGCCATGGGCGACAAAGAAGCCGACTGCGGATGCGCGGGCTGCTACACGGCGCTGCACGCCATGGAGCTCTATACCAGCGCCTTCGAAGCAGCAGGCGCGCTCGAAAAGCTGGAAGGATTCGCCTCGTTCTTCGGCCCTGACTTCTATCGCCTACCACGCAACACCGGGACGGTTACGTTGCGGAAGCAGGCTTGGGCCATTCCCGAAGCGTTGCCTTACGGCGATCGTGTGGTGGTGCCCTTGGCCAAAGGCGAAACCCTCGGCTGGACCTTCGAGGCGTAAGCCGCGCACCGCCAGTTTCCTTTTTTGCTGCAGCGCGACACACTTCAGCCCTACCCCCCCACGGAGTGAACGTCGATGGCCGCCGATTCCTCGCATCAAGGTAATGCGCTTCCGTTCCGGCAACTTCGCCTGCGACCGAAAACCCTGTTCCAAACGCAGGCAGGCAACGACGCGCAGCCCTTGGAGTGGCAGTTTTGTGCAGCGATTGAGGGTCGTGGCTTGATGTTGGCCCCCATGCCGGGGCAGCGCATGCCCGCGCTGAAACCGGGCGCGAGCTATCGCGTTCAGGGCTTCACTGGGCAGTACGACTTCAGCTTCGACACCGCGCTGCTCGGCCTATTCGATGCGCCGTTTGCCTATGCCTTGATGTCGTATCCGGACGAGGTGAACGCGCGCTTGGTGCGGCAAGCGCTACGCGTTCGTACTCTGCTGCCCGCGCAGTTGCTTTCCACTGCCGCAGCAGCCGCCACGGCCCAGACCTCATCCATCCTTGACTTGAGTTTGGCGGGCGCGCTCATCGAAACCCTGCACCCTGCGGGCGAATTAGGCGGCGCCGTGCGTTTGAGTTTTGTGGTGGACGTGGATGGTGAAAAAGCCCAGATCAACGCCGAGGCATTGATCTGCCATCGGCGTGAGCTGACAGGCCCGGCTCGTGAGCGCATCGGCCTGTCGTTCCGGGCCCTGCCCAAGCAGGAGAGGCTGTTGCTTTCGCTCTATCTGCATACCTTGGCGGCAGATCTCGATAGCTGACTAGACCTCGCGCTCCATGCCGGCTCGCGCAAGGTCCACTTCCACACCGAAGCTTTGCTCGAGCCGAGACTTCAAAGCCTCGCGTGCGTCGTTTTCTCCGTGCACAAGAACGACGTTTGGACGCCCGCCAACGCTCGCGTACCAATCGAGAAGCGCGGGTTGATCGGCATGCGCGGAAAGGCCACCCACCGTATGCCGCTGCGCCCTCACCGTGACGTCGCTGCCCAGCATGCGCACCCACGCTGCGCCATCGACCAGCCGTCGCCCCAAAGTGCCCTGCGCCTGATAACCCACGAAGATGACGTGGTGCCGCTCGTGCGGTAGCAAGCGCCGCAAGTGATGGCGCACGCGGCCGCCGTTGCACATGCCAGAGCCGGCAATGATGATGGCGCCACCATCCACCTCGTTGATCGCCATCGACTCTTTGGCGTCCACACAAAGTCGCAAGTTCATCAGCTTGAAGGGGTGCGGTTTTCCGGCCCATACCTTCTTGGCATCGTCATCGAAGAGATCGGTGTGGCGGTCGTAAACGCCAATGACGCGTGATGCCATCGGACTGTCCAGAAAAATCTGCCAGCGCGACAGACCCCACTCGTCGTAATGCTTCGCGAACCAATACAGGAGTTCCTGCGTACGACCGACCGCAAATGCCGGAATCACCACGTTGCCGCCGTCGCGCCAGGCGGCACGAAAGATCTCACCAAGCTCGGTGACGGTGGCAGAACGCTCGCGGTGCGATCTGCCGCCGTAGGTGGATTCGAGCAAGAGCAAGTCAGCCTTTGGCACCGGCTCGGCATCGCGAAGAATCGGCGTTCCGCGCGGACCAAGATCGCCAGAAAAGACGAGCGTGCGTGTTGTATCGCCGTGTTGCTCCGCCAACTCCACCGTGGCCGAACCCAGAATGTGGCCCGCGTCGCGCAGCGTCAGCACCACTCCGGGGAAAAGAGTGGTTGGTGTGTCGTACTCCAAGCCGCGCAGGAGTCGAAGTGTCGCCGCGACATCCTCCATGGTGAACAGAGGTGTCAGTTCATCCTCATCACCGTTGCCCTTCCCTTGGGCTTTGCGGCGCAGAGCGCGCTCGGCGTCGGCCTCGGCAAGGCGAGCGGCATCTTCAAGCATTACCTTCAACAGATCTGCGGTGGCGCGCTGCGTGTAGATCGGGCCGGAGAAACCGCGCTGCACCAGAACGGGCAAACGCCCGCAGTGGTCGATGTGCGCGTGACTCAGCACCACCGCGTCGACCTGTGCGGGCTCGAAATCAAAGCTGTCACGGTTGCGCCGCTCGTCCTCGCGGCTGCCTTGGATCATTCCGCAATCCAGAAGCACGCGCTGCCCCGCCGCTTCAACCTCATGACAGGAGCCTGTGACTTCACCTACCGCACCATGGAAACGGACTTTCATGTCTGCACTCCTCTTCCGCTCTCTACTGTACGCCCAAGAAAAAGGGGCGGCCGTTTCCGGCCACCCCTTCTTGCCTCACAGCGTTGGCGCACTTACTGACGCGGTGCAGGTGCCTGCATTTCCTTAACCAGATGCGGCGCGGGATAGGCGTGCTCCATCACCCACAGCATGTAGCGCGAATCGACGGTGATCATGCGCGTCATCTTGGGGTCGAACACCCAATTCGAGCTCACCGACTCCCAGTTGCCGTCGAAGGCCAAGCCCACCAACTTGCCGCGCGCATCGAGCACCGGCGAACCGGAGTTACCACCCGTGATGTCGAGGTCAGACAGGAAGTTGACCGGCACCGTGCCGAGGGCTTTGTCCTCGCGGCCGCCGTAACGACGCTCGCGGATCGCATCAAGCTGAACCTGCGGCGCATCGAAGGGTTCCACGCCGGTGGCTTTCGCTGCCAAACCTTCCAGTGTGGTGAACGGCGTGTACGCAACGCCGTCGCGAGGCGTGTAGCCCACAACGTTGCCGAAGGTGATGCGCAAGCTCAGGTTGGCGTCGGGGTAAACGAAACCGCCCTGGCTCTTGCGGTAGGCCTGCACCGCCGCCAAGAACTTCGGGCGGTTCAAGGCATTGTCGCCAGCGCGGGTTTTGGTCTCGTTCTCCAAAGCGAGGAACGTCGGATACAGCGCGGCGGCCAGCTTCATCAAGGAATCGGAATGCGCATCCAGCGCTGCCTTGTCGGCAGTGAGCAAGGCCACGCGCGCGTCATTGCTCTCCAACTTCGTGCCGGCATACAGCGCGGTCAAACCCGAGCGAATCGCTGCTTCGCTACCGTCACCGATCAATGCGTCGATGGCAGGAATGCGCTGCGCTGCGGGCAACTTCGCGTACTGACCCAACCAGTAGGCCATCAGGTCGATTTCCATCGCACGCACATAGCGGCGATCAAGCTGACGCTGCCCGCCTTCAATGTTTGCGAGATCGCGCTGCTGGAAGCCCGGCGCGCGTTCAAGATCAGGCTTAGCGCGCTCCACAGCAAGGCGATAAATCTGGCGCACGCTCGACAGCAAGCCGGTGTTGCCAATCTGGCCCAAAATCAAATCGCGCTCGCGGGTCTCGCGAGCCTTGGCCGCCATCTGCACCAAGCGGTCGTAGGAAGCTTTCGCGTCCATCTGCTGCGCCGTGTTCAAGCCCTCGGCACCCGGCGCGCCGGCCTTCAGCCACTCCAGAACTGCCTGCTCTTCCGCTTTTTTGGTGCCAGTCGCGTCGATGCGCTTGAAGCCTTCCAACTGGCCGTCCCAGTTCTTCATGGCGTTCTGCCAGTTGCGCATGATCGAGGCGTATTTCACCGCGATGTCGGCATTGGCTTTGCCGGCGTTTTCCACCAGCGCCACCATGTTCTTCAAATGCTGGCCCACCACCGGGTACTGCCACTCGGCCACGTTCTGGAACTCATCGAACAGGGCATAGCGGTTGGTGGTGCCCGGGTAGCCCGCCACCATCACGAAGTCGCCTGCTTCCAGCGGTTGGTCGGCAAACTTCAGCCAATGCTTCGGCCTGTAGGGCACGTTGTCTTTCGAGAATGCCGCCGGCTTGCCGTCTTTGCCCACATAGGCGCGATAGAACGAGAAATCGCCGGTGTGGCGCGGCCACATCCAGTTATCCACTTCGCCGCCGTAGTTGCCGATGGACGACGGCGGCGCGTAAACCAAACGCACGTCCCTGATTTCCATCTGGCGGAACAGGCGCCAGGTTTGGCCGCCAAAGAACGAATACAGGGTGCAGCGGTAGCCGGCTTCTGCTTCGCAAGCCGCCACGAGTTCTTTTTGCTTCGCCTCGATCGCGTTCTGACGCGCCAATCCATCCGGCGCTCCCGCAATCACTGCTTGCATCTGCGCGGTCACTTCGGTGATCTGATCCATCACGAACACGCGCGAGTTCGGGCCAGCAGAAAGCTCATCGGCCTTAACCGTGGCGTTGAAGCCGGTGGCCATCAGGTTTTTTTCGGGGGTCGAATTCAACTGGATCGCGCCATAGGCACAGTGGTGGTTGGTAGCCACCAAGCCTTCGGGCGAAACGAAACTGGCCGTGCAGCCACCCAAAGCCACCACCGCGCCCATCGGGTCGCCGGTCAGGTTGGCAATTTGCTCGGGCGAAAGCTCGAGCCCCGCCTCCTTCAGCGGGCCGGCAATCTCGGGCAATTGCTGCGGCACCCACATGCCCTCGCGGGCCAGCAGGGCAGACGACAGAAGGGTGGCCGCAATGGCGGCGGTAAGCGGAATACGACGCATAGAAATCCCCTGGAAAGCGAAAAGAAAAGCCTGTCGAGTCTAGCCGCATGCCGAAAGTCACCCCCCTGCCGGAAGTCCTGCCTAGACCCGTGCACGCCGGCCTACGGCTAGACTCAGACAACACCGTTTAGGGGAAAGCACCTGCCCATGTTCATTCGCAGCTTGGTCCTATTCCTTGCGTGGCTGCCGGTGATGGCCATAGCCCAAAGCGCCGCACCCACCCCTTCCCAAGCCTTGGCCGCTGCACTCCCCGGCATTTGCGCTGTACGGCCTTCAGCCAGTTTGCAAACACGATGTGCCGAGATTCTGGCCAGTTCCAGCGCCAGCGCGTTCCAGATTGCGGCGCGCGGGCAAGGCTTCGATCAGATCCCAGGGCAAGCACGGTTGGCGAATCGCGACGGTGCGGCAAGCGCCGTATCGCCCGTGCCTGAAGCTGAGAACGAGGCATCGAACTGGCAAGTGTTTGCGACCACAGAGTCCGGTGACCTGATGCGGGACATGAGCCCCATCGAAGCGGGGTTCGACGCGCGTGTTCGCTCGGGGCTGCTGGGTGTTGCGTGGCAACCTCGGCCGCAGTGGAGCGGCTTCGCCGCATGGAGCAGCAAGGGCGAAGCCCTCGACTACACCGGAAGCACAAGTCGCGCCGATGCCCGCAGCGATGGCCTGCTGATTCAGATCGACCATTCACTGACGCCGCGCTGGTCATGGTCGGCTTATGCCGGCGTGCTGGACGGCGAACTCGATTTGCAGAGGCGCATTGAATACACGCTGCCCACTGGAGCAACCAACAGAGTCTTCTCGGCAGATGCGCGCGGGCGGCCCGACACTCGTCAGCGGATTGATGGCGCTGCGCTGCGTTTCACGCAGGATGCCGGCGCGTGGTCGCATACGCTTGAGGCGCGACTCGATCGCAGCCGCACCACCATCGATGCCTTCGCCGAAGTGGGTGGTGATGGTTTAGCCATCGCACTGCCAAGGCGCGATCTGCGCACGCGGCGAGCTGGACTGAGCGCAGCGCTTTCCCGTGCGATTTCGGTACCGCATGGCGTGCTTCTGCCGCAGCTGCGCGTCGGCCTGACGCGCGAGTTCGACGACCCTTCAAGAACGCTGACCGTGCGTTTGGTGGATGATGCCAACCGCACGCCCATCCGGTTTGCCACGCAAGAGCCCGACGCATGGTGGGGCGACGCAGCCCTCGGTGCCGTGTGGGTGATGCCGAACGGCGCTTCCGCTTTTGTGGAGTGGCGTCAGCGGTTTGCACATACGTTCTTGGACGAACGCATCATCGCCATTGGGATTCGAGTCGAACGCTGAACCTGCCAATGGTGTGGGCGTGGATTCCACTCCTACACTGCACACTGCCGCACTGAGGGTTATTCAGGGAATCGAGATTGCAGCCCAACGACGTCATCACCCTCCTCTTCGTCCTTCAGGCCCTCATTGCGTTCGCCATGGGTGGGGTGGCCTTGGGCTTGGCTGGGCGACGTCTCCATATGGGACGCCGACTGCTGGCGGGCAGCTTTTTCGCCCTGGGTCTCTACTTTGTCGCCTCTTTGCTTTCGACTTGGCTCGCAACACTTGGTCCGCAGTGGGCACTGACCCGCAGCGCGCTCAGTTGGCTGTCTCAGGTCGGCGGGTTTGCACATCTCGCGCTATTGATGCTGGCTCTCTACAGCATGGCGTTGCGCCGTGGCGTTTCCCGAAAAGTGTTCCTGTGGGTGATGGGCATCTCTGTTGTTGCTGCGCTGCTCATCGTCTTGCCAGGTTCCTCGGATTTGTCGGAAGCCAGAACCCGATATGGGTTCCGTGTGGGCGGACGCAGCGCCATCACTGCGCTGGGCTACGGCCTGATTGCCGCCTTTATGGCGCGCTACAAGCCACTTGCCGGGCGCAGCTTGGGCCAGCTTCTGGTCATGAGTTCTTTCGGCGTGCTCTTCCTGTTCAACGCCCTGACTGCCTCAGCCGTGTTTCACCCTGGGCTCTTGGGCTCTGCACCGGGAACCTCGGCGTGGCTGCAATTGGGCAGCTTGATTGGCCTGCTGCTTTTGGCCATCGCACTCTTGGTGTGGCTGCAAGAGCGCACCTTGGCACTTGCCGAAGCCAAAACCTTGAATGCCGAGCGCATGGCGCATTTCGACGAGGCCACCGGCCTTGTCAATCGCCATGGCTTGCTGCGTCGACTCGATCGCGACGTCACGCCGGCATCGGCACTGACCATCATGACCCTGCGCCTGCATCGCTTTGCCCTGATGGAGCGGACCTTGGGCAGTACGTGGGTTCAAGAAGCGCTGCAACGCTTGGGCGAAGCCATGGTCGCCGGGCGCGATTACCACTTGCTGGTTTTGGCGCGCATCGATAGCGATCGCTTGGCAGTGGCCTTGGCAGCAGACGGTTCCTTGGCGGATGGCGAAGTGCTGTCCCGCCGCCGCGAAGTGGAGCGCGTGGCGCTCTCGCTCGGTCATCCGGTGGCGCTCAGCTTTGGTTATGCCGTGCGCGGCCAACGCGAATCCGCTGGAACGATTCTGGCCTCCGCTTGCTTGGCGCAGGAGAAGGCCGAAGCAGGCGGACTTCGAATGCTGCGCTTCGAGCCCGAACAGGCGCTTTCGGATGCCGACGAAGTCAAGATTGTCGGCGCGCTCTACCGAGCCATCGGCGAAGACCAGCTGTTTCTCGAGTACCAAGGCATTTTCAACACCCACACCGGTGCGCTCGATTGCGTTGAAGCCTTAGTGCGCTGGCGCCACCCCACCGAAGGCGTGATGCCTCCCGGCCGTTTCTTGCCTGCAGCGGAGCGCGGGGGCTTGATGGCAGATATCGACATTTGGGTACTCACTCGTGTCTGCCAAACCCTGCGCGATCGCAAAGATGCCGGCGAACCCGCCGTGCCCGTGGCCATCAACCTTTCTGCCGCCTCTCTGCTCGATGGCGGCCTGCCGTCGGTGGTTGAATCGCAATTGCGCCGCAACGGTGTCGACCCCCATCTCTTGGAGATTGAGGTCACTGAATCGGCGGCAATGAACGATCTGAGTAAAGCCAGCGCAGTGGTGAATGCGCTGCGCGAGCTGGGCGTGCGCGTGGCGCTCGACGACTTGGGCACCGGCTATTCGTCCCTTGTTCACCTGCGTGACCTGCGCGCCGACCGCTTGAAAATCGACCGCAGCTTCTTGGCCGAGGGCGATCGGTTCGGCAATGCCATCGCAGCCGCCATCGGCGCACTGGGCCGCTCCTTGGGTTGCGACGTGGTGGGCGAAGGCGTCGAGACCGAAGCACAGTTGGCCTTCTGCAAAGCGCACCACATTGGATTCGTGCAGGGCTGGTTGCTGCATCGCCCTGCCGAGCGCTGGCCCCAACCACCCGCCGCCCGAGCCCGGATGCCTGCCGACTCCGCCCCGCCGGTATAATCCGCGGCGTTCGGGCCACCGGCCCCGGGAGCACGCAATGGGCATGATGATGAAGGCGCTGGTGAAGCGCCACGCTGAGAAAGGCATCTGGATGGAAGAGGTGCCGGTCCCGCAGATCGGTCCCAACGAGGTGCTGATCAAGCTCGAGAAGACCGCCATCTGCGGCACCGATCTGCACATCTACAAGTGGGACGAGTGGAGCCAGCGCACCATCACGCCGGGCCTGGTCATCGGCCATGAATTCGTCGGCCGCATTGTTGAACTCGGAAACGGCGTCACCGGCTACAAGGTCGGCGACCGCGTTTCGGCGGAAGGCCACATCGTCTGCGGCGTCTGCCGCAATTGCCGCGCTGGCAAGCAGCACCTGTGCCCGCACACCGTAGGCATCGGCGTGAACCGCGCCGGCGCCTTTGCCGAATACATCGCCATGCCGGCATCGAACCTGTGGCCGATCCCCGACCAGATCCCGAGCGAACTGGCCGCGTTCTTCGACCCCTACGGCAACGCCGCGCACTGCGCGCTGGAGTTCGACGTCATCGGCGAAGACGTGCTGATCACCGGCGCGGGCCCCATCGGCATCATCGCCGCCGGCATCTGCAAGCACATCGGCGCGCGCAACGTCGTCGTCACCGACGTCAACGACTTCCGGCTGAAGCTCGCCGCCGACATGGGCGCCACCCGCGTGGTCAACGTCTCGAAGCAGTCGGTGAAGGACGTGATGAAGGACCTCCACATGGAGGGCTTCGACGTCGGCCTCGAGATGTCGGGCAACCCGCGCGCCTTCAACGACATGCTCGATTGCATGTACCACGGCGGCAAGATCGCGCTGCTCGGCATCCTCCCCAAGGGCACCGGCGTGGATTGGGACAAGATCATCTTCAAGGGGCTCACGGTGCAGGGCATCTATGGCCGGCGCATGTACGAGACCTGGTACAAGATGACGCAGATGGTGCTCACCGGTTTCCCGCTGCAGAAGGTGCTGACGCACCAAATCCACATCAACGACTTTCAGCGCGGTTTCGAACTGATGGACGCCGGCACCTGTGGCAAGGTGGTCTGTAGCTGGAACTGAGCGTCCCGGAGACCGACCATGTGCCCCGCGTCCACCGTACACATCGCCGTTGAGCCCGATCTCAACGGCGAGCGGGCCTTGGCCATTCGCGAAATGCTGCGCGACTACAACGCCCGCTTTATCGGTCGGCCCTCGTGGGTGCCCTTGGTGGTCACGGCACTCGACGGCAGCGACGAGCTTGCAGGCGGTTTGGTGGGTGAGTACGGATTAGGCTGGCTGCATGTGTCCATGCTGGCCGTCTCGCCCGAGCGCCGACGCACTGGCATCGGTGCGCAGCTTCTGGAACAAGCCGAGGTGTGGACGAAACAACGCGGCGGAATGGGCGTTCACCTCGACACCATCGAGTTCCAAGCCTTGGGCTTCTACGAGCGCCATGGGTATCGAAAGTTTGGCGAGCAAGCCGACAACCCGCCGGGCTATACGCGCTACTACCTCGAGAAGCGATTCGACTGAATGCAGTGTCGTTTCGTTGTCATGCGCGGCTACACGCGCGTCGCCTACCTGTTCGCCCTTCTCGCCATGATTGCCGCTCACACCCTTGCGGCGCAGGCCTTGCCTGAGTCGACGCGCACACCGCCCTGCCGGGCGTTCGGCGGCATTCCTGCGCTGGCCATGGTCGAGCCTTCACTGATGGGCGGCCAGGACTTTGCGGTAGACCCCTGTGCCGATCTCGTGGGCCATATGTCTCAGTTCGTGCTTGTCGCGACGGCGCCCGCAGGTGAAGAAGCGCCTCCTTCGATTCGCGCCGAGAGCATCGACCTACTTGAGATACGCGTGGCCGAAATGGACGCCGTGCGCCGTTTGCGTGCCTTGGGTGCTGCCGGCACAGCAGGCAGCGCAGCCGCTGATTCCTTGAAGCAAACCGGCGGTGCATTGGTTCAGGTGGTCACTCGTCCCGTTGAAAGCGTGGTCGGGCTTCCTGCCGGCGCACTGCGCTTCTTTGGCCGCAGGGCGAGTGACTTGGGTCGCCAAGCATCCAATGCAGGAGAACGCACGGCCGAGGCCTTCGCCGACGATGTGCAGTTCGATCGCCCTGGCTTTCGACCCGGTGGCACACAGGCCCTGCCCCCTGAACCTGAGCCTTGGTGGCAGAAAGGCGGCGGTTTCGCACTCAAACTGGGCAAGCGCTGGCTCGGCTACAACAGTGCACGCCGCGAGTTGGGTTTGTCGCTCGGCATCGACCCCTACTCCACAAATCCGTGGCTCAACGCCGAGATGGACCGGCTGGCGTGGTCTTCGCTGGTCGGGCGCCGTGGCGTGGGCTTGGGCTTGGGCCAGATTGGCGGTGCAGCCGGACTCACCCTGTCGCAGGGTGGTCGCATTCACCGCATGGTGTGGACCAAACCACCAGAAGAGGTGCGCGAGTGGAACGATGCGCGCCTAGCGCCCCTCGGCTGCAATGCTGAAGCCATCGACGAGTTCCTCGACAACGCGCGTTTCAGCCCCACCCTGCAAACCCAAGTCGTGGACGCGCTTCTCACCCTTGCGCCACAAGAGGGCTGCGACCTTTTGCTTGGCGTCGCTGCCACCGTGGAAAGAGAAGCCGAAGCGCGCTACGTCGTGGATGCCTTGCAGTTGCTGGTGGCCGCGCGCCCGCATTTTCCTGCCCGCTTCGAAAAGATTGGCGAAGCCTTGGTGATGCGCGACCTCGACGGGCGCCTTTGGATGGCCTTGCCCGTGGACTTGCTGCAGTGGACGCCCGGAACGGCGCAATTCTTCGATGCGCCGGGCTTTGCTTCTGTACCCGACAAGCGGGCACTGCTCGGCCGAACCGCCAGCCCCAAAGCACGCGCCGCGCTCATTGAGCGCGGCTGGGCGGTGTTTGAGGAATCGATTGGCCCCGCGCGCGAACTCAGCGCGCGGGTGAGCAGCCCGAACGATTAGACGGCTTCGGCGCTGCCCAGCACATCGGCAGGATCATCGTTACTGGAGCGCACCAGCCGGTAGCCGTGCTGGTAAATGCCCTCGAGGCGCCACTCGCTGTCGCCCTGCAAACCAAGGCGCTTGCGCAAGCGGCTCACATACGTATCGATACTGCGCGTGGCCACATTCGGGCCCACACGCCACACCTGCGAGAGCAAGGTTTCGCGACTCACCACTTTGCCGCGACGCTGGAACAGGAACACCAGCAGGTCGAATTCGCGATCGGTCAAATCAATCTGCTCGCCGTGCAGCGTCAGGCGGCGGCGCTCCAAATCGAAACCGAAGGGCTCCACATCCTCGAGCACAAAACCGGTGACCACCGGCGCAGAGCGGCGCATAGCTGACTTGATGCGCGCCACCAGCTCCGCAGCGCGAGCCGGCTTCACGATGTAGTCGTCGGCACCGGCCTGCAGGCCCGTCACGATGTCCTGCTCTTGGTCGTTGCCGGTCAGAAAGATGACCGGAAGCGTCGAGTTGTTCTGCCGCAGCTCGCGCAAAAGGTCTAGGCCCGAGACGCCGGGCAGGTTCCAATCGAGCAACAGCAAGTCGATGGATTCCGGCCCCATGCGGCGACGGAAATCCAACTCGGTACCGTAGTGAAGGCAATCCATGCCCGCGTTCTCGACCATCGTCCCGATGATCTTGGCTTGGGTGGCATCGTCTTCAACGAGTCCGATTTGCAAGGTGCGCGACATGGTTCCCCGGGGGTCCGAATCTGGATGTTCGGCACCGCAACATGTTTGACAAGTGTGAAGTGTGTCAAGCCTTGAGCATTTGAGGAAGCCTTGGCCGACCGGCGGGGCCGATTGACCGGGAGCCGGAGAAGGTGGGCGCTGGGCGATAATCACACTCCCTCTCCGCAAGACTGCCCGCCCATGTCCGCCTTCCCCGCGCAAAACCGCTTCGCCGCTGAACTTGCCGAGATCCGCGCCGCCGGCCTGTTCAAGGCCGAACGGCTCATCACCAGCCCGCAGTCGGCCGAGATCACCCTGGGCGACGGCCGCACGGTGCTGAACTTCTGCGCTAACAACTATCTGGGCCTCGCCGACGACGCCCGCATCATCGCGGCGGCCAAGGACGCGCTCGACAGCCACGGCTTCGGCATGGCCTCGGTGCGCTTCATTTGCGGTACGCAGGACCTGCACAAGCAGCTGGAGGCGAAGATCGCCAAGTTCTTCGGCACCGAGGACACCATCCTCTACGCCGCCTGCTTCGACGCCAACGGCGGCCTGTTCGAGCCCCTGCTGGGCGAACAGGACGCAATCATCTACGACAGCCTGAACCACGCCTCGATCATCGACGGCGTGCGCCTGTGCAAGGCCAAGCGCTACCGCTACGCCAATTGCGACATGGCCGATCTGGAAACTCAGCTGAAGCAGGCCCGCGCCGACGGCGTACGCGACATCCTCATCACCACCGACGGCGTGTTCTCGATGGACGGCTTCATCGCGCCGCTCGACGAGATCACCGCACTGGCCGCGAAGTACGGCGCGATGGTGCACATCGACGAATGCCACGCCACGGGCTTTCTCGGGGCCACCGGCCGCGGCAGCGCCGAGGTCAAGGGCGTGATGGACAAAATCGACATCTTCACTGGCACGCTGGGCAAGGCCATGGGCGGCGCGCTCGGCGGTTTCACCACAGGCAGCAAAGACGTCATCGAACTGCTGCGTCAGCGCTCGCGCCCGTATCTCTTCAGCAATTCGCTGCCGCCGCACGTGGTGGCCGCCGGCATCGCGGCGTTCGACCTGCTGGCCGCTGCGGGCGATCTGCGCGAGCAGTTGGCAGCCAACACGGCCTACTTCCGCAGCGAGATGGCGAAAGCCGGCTTCGACATCAAACCCGGCGTCCACCCCATTTGCCCGGTGATGCTCTACGACGCACCGCTCGCGCAGAAGTTTGCACAGCGCCTGCTTGAAGAAGGCATCTACGCAATCGGTTTCTTCTTCCCTGTGGTGCCGAAGGGGCAGGCGCGCATCCGCACGCAGTTGAGCGCCGCCCACACGCGCGAACACCTCGACCGCGCCATTGCGGCGTTTACGAAAGTGGGCCGCGAATTGGGTGTGGTGCAGTAAGGCTTTCGATCTCGGTGGCGTCCAAGCGACGCCACTGAGCCTTCGGCAAGTCGCCCAGGGCCAAACCGCCGATCGCCACGCGAATCAGGCGAAGTACCGGGAAGCCCAGCGCTTTCAGCAAGCGACGAATCTGGCGGTTGCGGCCTTCATCGAGAACGATCTCCAGCCACGCGGTCTTGCCGCCGCTGCGCAGCAAGGTCGCAGCCTTGGCACTAAGGCGCTCGCCGTCGTCCACCACACCGGCATGCATGGCGGCCAGCGCGCCGGCATCGGGCACACCGCCCACCTGCACGTGGTAGGTCTTGTCCGGCCCGCTTTGGGGATCGGTGATGCGCGCCGCCCATTCCGGGTCATTGCAGAACAGAAGCAGGCCTTCACTGGCCTGATCCAAGCGACCCACCGGCGATAACCACGGTAATCCGCCGCCCTCGAAGCACTCGTAGACCGTCGCACGGCCACGCTCGTCATCGGCGGTGGTGACCAGCCCACGAGGCTTGTTCAGCGCCACGTAGACCCGCTCGGCGCCCTGCAAGGGCTGGCCGTCAACGCTCACCACATCGACCCCATCGCGTACCGGATGCTCCGGGTCACGCACCACGCGCCCACCTACCGATACGCGCCCCTCACGCACCCATTGCGCCGCCTGGGTGCGCGAGGCTACCCCGGCTTTGGAGAGCACTCGGGCAACACCATGACGCGGCGTATGGGGGCGATTGGAGGACTTCATGACGGCCATGATCTGAAATCGACCTCAACTTGGCTACGCTTAGACTCGTTTCTTTGGGGAAGGGTCATGTCCGAGCACACCGCCACACTCCACTGGTCACTCCAAGGACGGAGCTTCACGCACGAAACTTATTCGCGTGACCATACGCTCACCTTCGAGAACGGGCAGAAAAGCTTGGCTTCTTCTGCACCCGGATTTTTCGGCAACCCCGAAGGCTTGAATCCAGAGACGTTGCTGGTGGGTTCGCTTTCGTCCTGCCACATGCTCACTTTTTTGGCGGTGTGCGCGAAGCGCGGCTACGTGATCGAAAGCTACGACGACGAGGCTTCGGGCAAACTCGACAAGAATGCCGAAGGCAAGATGGCGATCACGCTCGTGACCCTCCGACCGAAGGCTGTGTTTTCTGGCGACAAGCAACCGAGTGCCGAAGAGTTGACCAAGCTGCACGAACGCGCACACGCCAATTGCTTCATCGCCAGCTCGGTTCGCGCCGACGTTCGCGTGGAGCCGGTGTAAACCGGTTCACTGCCCTCTCACCGCTCCGCCGTCTAGAGTTGGAACATGTCTGAAACCACCCCCCATATCCCACTGTGGCGGCGCGCAAGCACGGCCATCGTTCGCTGGTTCGACACCTCGGCAGTTGATCCGATCGACGAGGCGGATGCCCATCGCGTCGATTGGCTGCGTGTGGTGCCCTTCATCGGCTTGCACCTCGCCTGCATTGGAGTGGTATGGGTTGGCGTGAGTTGGTTCGCCGTTGCCATGGCCATCGCGCTCTACGCACTTCGCATGTTCGCGATCACCGGCTTCTACCACCGCTACTTCTCACACAAAGCGTTTCGCACGTCGCGCCCTGTGCAGTTTCTCTTCGGCTTGGTCGGTGCCAGCAGCGTGCAGCGCGGTCCTTTGTGGTGGGCGGCGCACCATCGGCAGCACCATCGCGCGTCAGACACCGATGCCGATCCGCACTCCCCGCGCTTGAAGGGCTTCTGGTACAGCCACATGGGCTGGTTCCTGACGCGCGGCGCCTTCCGCACGGATATGGATGCAGTGAAGGATCTGGCCAAATTCCCCGAGCTGCGCCTGCTTGATCGCTTCGACATCTTGGTGCCCGTGTTGCTTGCGGTGGGCCTGTTTGTTCTGGGTTCGATTTTGGAATCTGCAGCACCCTCGCTCGAAACCTCGGGCCCGCAATTGCTGATCTGGGGCTTTTTCGTTTCGACAGTCGTGCTCTTCCACGTCACTGTCACCATCAATTCCTTCGCCCATCGCTTTGGACGCAGGCGCTTCGCCACCCGCGATGATTCGCGAAACAACTGGTTCTTGGCCTTGCTCACGTTCGGCGAGGGCTGGCACAACAAT
>JAIXVL010000099.1 GCA_027483045.1 Lysobacteraceae bacterium | reverse complement strand
GCCGTTTGAAGATCGGCTACAACCGCGCCGCGAGGCTGGTGGAAGCCATGGAAAACGCCGGCATCGTGACGCCGGCCGAGCACAACGGCGACCGAATGGTGTTGGCGCCACCGCCTCCGCGTTGAGTTTTACGTTCAGTCGCTGCGGTTCACACTGCACGACATCCGGAGCCTTTGCGCTCTTCCTTGCCAAGCCCTGCCATGCGCTCAAGCCTTCGCAAAAAAATCTCTCTTGCTGCAGTGTTGCTGATGGCTTTGCCTGCGCTGAGTCTGGCCTCAGGGCGCGAGGCCATTCAGCGCTTCAGTGCGGGTCTGCAAACCTTGGATGGACGCTTCACGCAGCAGGTGTTTGATGCGCAGGGCGAAGCGCGCGATCGCAGCGAGGGCCGCATTTCGCTTAAGGCGCCACGACAGTTCCGCTGGGAGTACCAGCAGCCGTTTCCCCAATTGATCGTGGCCGATGGCGACCATCTGTGGATTTACGATCCCGACCTTGAGCAGGTCACGGTGCGCGTGCAGAGCTACGAAGAGCAGAGCAGCCCCTTGGCGGCTTTGATCGATCCCGGCGAGCTTGATCGTCAGTTCGTGGTCACGGATGGCGGGCAGGGCAACGGTTTGAACTGGGTCGTGCTAAAGGCGCGTAAGCCCGAAGACTCTGCAGTGCAGTCGGCCAAACTTGGATTCGATGCCCAAGGCTTGAAGCAGATGGTCTTCGAAGACCAGCTTGGGCAACGCACCGAAGTGACGTTCTCCGGCTGGAAGCGCAACGGCGGCCTTCCTGCCGCTTTGTTCCAGTTCCAGCCACCCGCAGGCGTGGATGTGGTGGGTGACACGCGCGATAGCGCAGAAGTCCGGCCGCTCCAAGAGCCCTGATCATGTCGGCGCCTCTGGCGGAGCGCATGCGGCCTCGCGATCTGGATGAGATCGTCGGTCAGCGCCGCTTGCTGGCTCCTAATGCGGCATTGCGCAGGGCCCTCGACGCAGGGCGCGTGCACTCCATGATCTTGTGGGGTCCGCCGGGCTGCGGGAAAACCACGCTTGCACGTTTGGTGGCTGCGCGTTCAAACGCACGTTTTGTCGCGCTTTCGGCGGTGATGAGCGGCTTGCCTGAGGTGCGGAAGGTGTTGGCCGAGGCAGCAACCCAGTTTGCGGCAGGCGAGCGCACAGTCCTGTTTGTTGACGAGGTGCATCGCTTCAACAAGACACAGCAGGATGCTTTTCTTCCCCATATCGAAGCCGGGCACGTCGTGTTCGTCGGCGCCACCACCGAGAACCCCAGTTTCGAGCTGAATTCGGCCTTGCTGTCACGCTGCCGCGTGCATGTCTTGGATGCATTGCAGGCCGACGATATTGAAGTGGCCCTTCGCCACGCGCTGGATGACACGGAGCGCGGCCTAGGCGCACTCGGTCTCCGTGTTGATCCGGACGCCTTGGCCACCATTGCCGCGGCCGCAGACGGCGATGTGCGCCGTGCCTTGACCCTGTTGGAGATTGCAGCCGAACTCGCTGATGGGGGCCTCATCGATCAGGCAAGCCTCGCGCAGGTTTTGGCTGATCGCACGCGTCGCTTCGATAAACAGGGCGAGCAGTTCTACGACCAAATCTCGGCCTTGCACAAATCGGTGCGCAGTTCTGACCCGGATGCAGCCCTTTACTGGCTCGCGCGAATGATCGATGGCGGTTGCGACCCCGCTTATCTGTGCCGCCGGTTGACGCGCATGGCAGTGGAGGACATCGGCTTGGCCGATCCACGCGCCTTGGACATGGCGATCAGTTCTTGGGAAGCGTTCGAGCGTATGGGCGCTCCCGAGGGTGAACTGGCTTTGGCGCAACTCACGCTGTATCTCGCCAGTTGCGCCAAAAGCAATGCGGGCTACGTCGCCTGGAAGGCTGTACGAGCCGAAGTGCAATCCAGCGGAACGCTGGGCGTGCCGATGCATCTTCGCAATGCGCCGACGCGCCTGATGAAGGACCTTGGTTACGGGAAGCACTACCAGTACGACCCCGACGTGGATGGAGGCGTGGCCTTGGATCAGGTTTGCTTGCCGGATGAATTGGTTGGTCGGCAGTTCTATGCGCCGGTTGCTCGCGGAATGGAGATCAAGTTGAAGGAGAAGCTTGATGCTTTACGCGAGGCCCGTCGGCAGGCGAGGGCGAAGGAATGAACTGGACCCTACTCGGGCTGGTGATGGCCGGAGGCGCCCTCGGCGCTGGCCTGCGTTACCTCATTTGCCATCACGCCTTGCTGCATTGGGGCGATCGTTTGCCTTGGGGCACGCTCGCCGCCAATCTGCTGGGCGCGTTCGCTGCCGGCCTGCTCGTCGTCTGGCTGGAGGGGCGCGGCAGCACCGCAACGGCTTGGCGCGCCTTTCTGATCGTGGGCCTGTTGGGTGGGCTCACCACTTTCTCGGCCTTGATGCTGGAATCGCTGATCTTGAGCCGCAGCGCCCGCTTGGATGCACTGGCAGGCTATCTGACGCTCACGCTCGTAGGCGGTTTCCTCGCGGTTTGGTTGGGTGCTCGGATGGGGCACTGGCTGCGCTGAGGGGGGCAGGCGATAATCAAGGCCTTGTTCTTTTCGGGCCCCACCGATGCTTGATCCCGTACTTCTGCGTGGCCAATTGGCCGCTACTGCCGAACGCCTGCACGCCACTCGGGGCTTCGCTCTCGACGTGTCCACCCTCGAGCGCCTTGAAGCCGAGCGTAAGCAGATCCAGATGCGTACGCAGGAGCTGCAGAATCTGCGCAATACCCGCAGCAAGGCCATCGGCATGGCGAAAGCCAAAGGCGAGGACGTGGCCGCGCTGATGGCCGAGGTCGCTTCGCTGGCCGACGAGTTGAAGGCCTCTGAAACACGACTCGAGCAGATCAAGGCCGAGATCGAAGCCATCGTGTCTGGCGTTCCCAATCTTCCCGATGCTTCAGTGCCGCAGGGCTCCGACGAAACCGGCAACGTCGAGCAGCATCGCTGGGGCACACCGCGTGTTTTTGATTTTGCAGTGAAGGATCATGTGGAACTCGGTGCTCGCGAAGGCATGCTCGACGGCGATGCCGGTGCGAAGCTGAGTGGCTCGCGCTTTACGGTTTTGCGTGGCGGCATTGCCCGCCTGCATCGCGCGTTGGCGCAGTTCATGCTCGACCTGCATACCCGTGAGCACGACTGTCTCGAGGTTAACGTGCCGCTGATCGTGAACGCTGACAGCATGCGCGGCACGGGTCAGTTGCCCAAGTTCGAAGAGGATTTGTTCTCGACCACCGTGGGTGAGAGCAAGCGTTACCTGATTCCGACCTCGGAAGTTTCTCTCACCAATCTGGTGCGCGATGAAATTCTGGAGGCGCCCGCGTTGCCCTTGCGCATGACTGCGCACTCGTTGTGCTTCCGCGCGGAAGCAGGCAGCGGCGGGCGCGACGTGCGCGGCATGATCCGCCAGCATCAGTTCGAGAAAGTGGAGCTGGTCACCATCGCCGCGCCCGAGCAAAGCGCTGAAGAGCATGAGCGCATGACCCGTGCTGCCGAAGTGGTGCTCGAAAGACTTGGCCTTCCTTATCGACGCATGCTGCTTTGCACTGGCGACATGGGTTTTTCCGCGATCAAGACCTACGACCTCGAAGTTTGGCTACCCAGCCAGAACACGTATCGCGAGATCAGCTCTTGCTCGAATTGCGGCGATTTCCAAGCCCGTCGCATGCAAGCGCGCTGGCGCAGTGCGGCAACGGCGAAGCCGGAGCTCGTGCACACGCTCAATGGTTCCGGCGTTGCGGTGGGTCGTGCGCTGATCGCTGTGCTTGAGAACTATCAGAATGCCGACGGCAGCATTTCTGTGCCCGAGGTTCTACGTCCTTATCTCGGTGGCACGGAGCAGATTTGAACTCGGAAGGCGTCGATCTCAATGATCTGAAATTGTTTGCGTTGGTGGTTGAGCACGGTGGCTATGCCGCCGCCGAGCGCGCGTCCAATGTTCCAAAATCACGCCTTTCGCGCCGAATCGCACAACTGGAAGCAGACTTTGGAGTGCGGCTGATTCAGCGCTCTACGCGCAAATTCGCAGTCACTGAGGTCGGTCAGAACGTGTTTCGCCATGCGCAGGCCATGTTGGCCCAAGCGCAGGCGGCACAAGAAGCCGTGCAGGTGCTGAGTGCTGAACCACGCGGCGTCATCCGCGTCAGTTGCCCCGTATCGCTCTCGCAGCGCTTGCTGTCGCGCGTAGTGCCGGGATTTCTCATCAAGCACCCTAAAGTGCGCTTGCAGGTGCACGTGGCCAATCGACGTGTGGATGTGATTGAAGAGGGCTTCGATGTGGCCCTGCGCGTGCGCACAAAGCTCGACACAGACGGTGATCTCGCCATGCGGCGCTTCGGTGAGTTCCGTGAGCTTTTGGTGGCCAGCCCCATCTATCTCTCGCGGCATGGGCGTCCCATCGATCCGATGACCTTGGCCGACCACGTCACGCTCAGCATGAGCGAAGACGACACGCGGCAAACCTGGGAGCTGCATGGGCCCGGCGGTGAGGTGAAGCGGGTCGACATCAAGCCGCGGTTGATGGCTTTAGATTTCCCGCTCCTGATCGAGTCGGCAATGGCGGGCATCGGCATTGCATTGCTGCCGGAATCTGCGTGCTGCGAGGCGGTGAAGGCGGGGCGCTTAGAAGTGGTGATGCCCGCATGGAGCCTCCAGCAAGGCATTTGCCATGCGGTCTTCCCGTCGCGGCGCGGGCAGTTGCCGAGCGTGCGTGCATTCATTGACCACCTCGCCGAAGAATTTCCTCGACTGATGGGCGAAGTCCGCCTCTAAGCTTGGTTACAATGTGCATCCAATGGAGAGATGGCCGAGTGGTTTAAGGCAGCGGTCTTGAAAACCGCCGAAGGGTAAAACCTTCCGTGGGTTCGAATCCCACTCTCTCCGCCACAAAGCCTGTGTTTTAGCGGCTCTCAGGGCATCGTCCCTTCTTTCGTCCCTTGTTTCGGTGGTGCTTCCCGGTCCTGGCGATGTGCCCATGCGAACTGCTGTGTGCGCTGCGCGCTTCTTCTCGTGCGCCTTGTTCCAAAGGCCAGAAAGCAAATGTCTTACGACAATGGGGGTAAATCGCCCTTGTCTAGTGCCGGTGCCCTGTCTAGTCTTGCGCCATCCGATACGCCTTCCCCCCTGCGAAAAGGAGATGTGATGATCAAGGTGTTTCTGCTGGACGACCACGCGCTCGTTAGGACGGGCTATCGCCTGATTCTTGAGCGTGAGACCGACATGGATGTGGTCGGTGAGGCCGAAGATGGTGAGACTGGCTTACCCTTGATTCGCAAGCTGAAGCCCGATGTGGTTCTGTGCGATTTGCATTTGCCTGGCGTTAGCGGTTTGGAAATCACTGAGCGTCTCGTCAAGGGTGACGTAGGTGCCAAGGTGGTCATTTGTTCGGTACAGCAAGATGGCCCGATGCCCCGGCGCTTGATCGCGGCGGGTGCGCACGGATACGTGGGCAAGGCTTGCGATGCCGCAGAACTGTTGCGCGCCATTCGAGAGGCGGCGCGAGGCCGGCGCTACTTGGCAAGCGATGTGGCGCAGCACTTGGCGCTCGGCGGCGGTAACGCACAGTCGCCTTTTGAGTCCTTGTCCCCGCGCGAGATGGAAGTGGCCCAGCTGCTTTGTCAGGGACTGAAGCTTGAAGAGATCGGTCGTCGATTGCATCTGAGCGGCAAGACGGTTGCCACCCATAAGTATCGACTGTTGGACAAGTTGTCGATCAAAGACACCGTGGCGTTGGCGCGATTGGCCACGCAGTACGGTGTGCACGACGCGAGCATTGCACCTCAGCCGTCCGGACAGTAAGGCCTCCGTGCACCAACAAAAAAACGGCCCGCATGCGGGCCGTTTTCTATTCAGTTCCGAAGAAGATCAGCCGTTCTTTGGCGAGATCTTGTCGTCCTCGTCGCCCTTGGCTGCTTCTGCACCCAAAGATCCGAGAAGGTCAGGCTGAACCGGAGCTTCGACCACAACCGGAGCTTCGACCACAACCGGAGCTTCGACCACAACCG
>JAIXVL010000181.1 GCA_027483045.1 Lysobacteraceae bacterium | reverse complement strand
GACCGAAGCCTGTTCCGTGTGTACGACCGCCGCACGCTCGAGTTCTTGGGCGCTTTCGCCGGCAAGACCACGGCAGCAACCGACGGCATCGGGCTCTCACAAGCACCGACCACGCGCTTCCCGGCCGGCGTGTTGTACGCGGCGCACGATGATCAGGCGGTCTCTGCGTTTGATTGGCGCAGCATTGCCAGCGCCTTGGCGCTGCGCACGGAATGCCCCTGACTCTGAGACGCCCGGTCGCGCTGGCTGCCCTGCTGTTGGGCACGATGTGCTCGGCGGTGCTGGGGGCAGCGCCTCAGGATCTGGTGGGGCTGTCCGTCAATCGCGAACAAGGCCAGCGCAACGCCCTGATCGAAAACCTTCTGGCCGGACCGGTGACGGTTCGGCTTTGGGCCGAAGGCCAAGAGCGCAAAGCCATCACGCTTACCCTTTCCGCGAGGGAAACCCGCGAAGTCGGGCCATTCGCGGGGCAGGCGGAACTTCGCGCAGAAGCCCAGCCCGGCGCGCCCTTGCTTCTGCCCCCCGAGCAGCGCCTGCCCTACGCGTTTCCATTAGGGCGAGCGCAGGGCTGGCGAATCACGCAAGGCTTCGGCGGCAGCGAAAGCCACCGCAGCCCTGCGAATTGGCACGCGCTCGATATCGCCGCGCAGCAAGGCAGCCCCGTCATCGCGGCACGGGCGGGCACGGTGATGCAGGTGGTGGATGCGTTTACGGAAGGCGGCACCGACGCGCGCCTGAAAGACCGCGCCAACCTGATCCGGGTGCTGCATGAGGACGGCAGCATGGGTCTGTACGCCCACATCGCCCCCGGCAGCGCCCGTGTGCAAGCGGGCGACACCGTGCAGGCCGGAAGCACTCTGGCTGCGGTAGGCAGCGTGGGCTGGAGTACCGCGCCGCACCTGCACTTCAGCGTGCAAATCAACGACGGGCGCGAGTTGCTCAGCCTGCCCTTCACGCTGTTGGGCCCGGACGGCGTGGCCCTGCCACCGGGCGTATAATCGCGGCCTTCCTTCGAATTCCTGTTGCCGGCCCCGCGCCGGCGCGCCGCGCATGTCCCAGCAGATCACCGAAACCCGGCGTCGCCGCACGTTCGCCATCATTTCCCACCCCGACGCGGGCAAGACCACGCTGACGGAAAAGCTGCTGCTGTTCGGCGGCGCGATCCAGATGGCCGGCTCGGTGAAGGGCCGCAAGGCCGCGCGCCACGCGACCTCCGACTGGATGGCGCTGGAAAAAGAGCGCGGCATCTCGGTCACCTCGTCGGTGATGCAGTTCCCGTACGAAGGGAAGATCGTCAACCTGCTCGACACGCCGGGCCACGCCGACTTCGGCGAGGACACCTACCGCGTGCTCACCGCCGTGGACTCGGCGCTGATGGTGATCGACTGCGCCAAAGGCGTGGAAGAACGCACGATCAAGCTGATGGAGGTGTGCCGCATGCGCGACACGCCGATCATGAGCTTCATCAATAAGCTCGACCGCGAGGGCAAGGAGCCCATCGACTTGCTCGACGAAGTGGAATCGGTGCTCGGCATCCAATGCGCGCCGGTCACCTGGCCCATCGGCATGGGCCAGCGTTTGAAGGGCGTGGTGCACTTGGTCGACAACGAAGTGCATCTGTTCGAGCCGGGCAAGAACTTCACCCGCCAGGATTCCACCATTCTCAAGCTGGACGATCCCGAGCTGGAACGCCGCTTGGGTGCTGCGCGCTTGGCCGAACTGCGCGACGAGTTGGAATTGGTGCAAGGCGCCTCGCACGCGTTTGATGCGCAGGCCTATCGCGAAGGCAAGCAGACGCCGGTGTTTTTCGGTTCGGCGGTGAACAACTTCGGCGTGCAACTGCTGCTCGATTTCTTCGTGGAGCACGCGCCTTCGCCGAAGCCCCGCGCCACCACCACGCGCGATGTGCAGGCTGAAGAAGAAAAGCTCACCGGCTTCGTGTTCAAGATCCAAGCCAACATGGACCCGCAGCACCGCGACCGCGTGGCCTTCATGCGCATTTGCTCCGGGCATTTCACCGCCGGCATGAAAGTGCTGCAGCCGCGCACCGGCAAAGAAGTGAAGCTGGCCAATGCCCTCACCTTCATGGCGAGTGACCGCGAGATCGCGGTGGAAGCATGGCCCGGCGATGTGATCGGCATCCATAACCACGGCACGATCACCATCGGCGACAGCTTCAGCGAAGGCGAAGCACTCAGCTTCACCGGCATTCCCAACTTCGCACCGGAGCTGTTCCGTCGTGCGCGCTTGCGTGATCCGTTGAAGCTGAAGCAGCTGCAGAAGGGCTTGGCCCAGCTTTCGGAAGAAGGCGCCACGCAGTTCTTCCGCCCCTTGATGAGCAATGACTTGATTCTCGGTGCAGTGGGTACGCTGCAGTTCGAAGTGGTGGCCTATCGCCTGAAGGACGAGTACGGCGTGGATGCCAGCTTCGAGCCCGTGCAAGTGCAAACCGCGCGGTGGGTGTACGCGAAAGACGACAAGACGCTCGAAGCCTTCCGCGAAAAGAATGCAATGAACCTGGGCATCGATGCGGCGGGACACTTGGTGTACCTCGCACCGTCACGCGTCAATTTGCAGCTGGCCCAAGAGCGCGCGAAAGACGTTCGCTTCGAAGCCACCCGCGAACACGCGGTCAGCGTGGCCATTGACTAACACGACGATGGCGTTCTTCGACCTCAACGACTGGCGCGAAGGCGGCGAACGCGTTCCCACACCCTTGGGCACGCTGTTTGTGCGCCGGCAGGTGGAACCGCATCTGCCGGTGTTGCTGCTGATCCACGGCTTTCCCTCAGCGAGTTGGGATTGGTCGCTGCTGTGGGAAGCGCTGTCGCCGCACTTCTCACTGGTCACGCTCGATTTGTTGGGCTTTGGCGATTCGGCCAAACCCAAAGGCCACCGCTACACCATCGCCGAGCAAGCCGAACTGTGCGAGTGGTTGATGCGCCGCGAAGGCGCGTGGGACTACCACGTGCTGGCGCATGACTACGGCGACACGGTGGCGCAGGAGTTGTTGGCGCGCCAGTCCGACAAACGCAAGCCGCGGCCGCATCTGCGCTCGATTGTGTTTCTCAACGGCGGGTTGTTTCCTGAAACGCATCGCCCGCGTTTCATGCAGCGCTTGCTGGCTTCGCCCTTGGGCCCGTTGGTGGCGGCGTTCTCCACCAAGTCGCGCTTTGCCAGCAATATGCAGGCCATCTTCGGGCCGAAAACACCACCGTCCGCCGAGGTCATCGATG
>JAIXVL010000278.1 GCA_027483045.1 Lysobacteraceae bacterium | reverse complement strand
TGCCGCCCTTTCTCGGTGGCGGCGAAATGATCAAGGAAGTGCGCTTCGAAGGCACGGTGTTCAACGATCCACCGCATCGCTTCGAAGCAGGCACCCCCAACATCTCCGGCCATATTGGTTTGGGCGTCGCGGCGGATTGGCTCAGCAGCGTGGGAATGGCCGCCATTGATGCGCGCGAACAGCATTTGCTGCGCGTCGCCACTGAGGCGCTTTTGAGCATTCGTGGGCTGCGCATTTTGGGCACAGCACGCGAAAAGGCGGCGGTGATTTCCTTCGCGCTCGATGATGCGCATGCGCATGACTTGGCGACCTTGCTGGATTTGGAAGGCATTGCCGTGCGCTCGGGCCAGCACTGCGCCCATCCGCTCATGCAGTGGGCCGGCGTTTCTGCCACATGCCGTGCCTCGCTGGCGTTCTACAACACCGAAGCCGAGATCGAAGCTTTAGTGGCAGCCATCCACAAAGTGCGCAAGCTTCTCGTCTGAGTGCGATGATTCTCGGCCACACCCGTACACGCCTTCGCTATGTCCGCATCGCTTCGTTTTCGTAGTGCCACGCTCGCCGACCGCGACGCCCTGATCACGCTGGTCACCTCGGCCTATCGCGGCGACAGCAGCCGCGTGGGCTGGACCACCGAGGCCGATCTTCTGGATGGCCCGCGCATCGCGCCCGATGTGTTGGAAGCGGATCTGACGCGCCCTCGCAGCCGCGTGGTCATCGCCGCGCGCGATCAAGCATCGGATGAAGCTGCCCCTGACCTTCTGGCCTGCGCACATGTGTGCGAGCTGGATGGTGCGGGCTACTTCGGCATGTTTGCGGTCGACCCACAGCGCCAAGGCGGCGGCATCGGTGATGCCGTGCTTGCCGAGTGCGAACGAGTCGCGCGCGATGAATGGGCACTGCCCGCCATGCGCATGACGGTCATCGACATTCGCGATGAGCTGATCGCTTGGTATGAACGCCGCGGCTATGTGCGCACCGGCATCAAGAAGCCTTTCCCGTACGGCGATGTGCGCTTTGGCCAACCGAAACGCGACGATCTGCGCTTCGAAGTGCTGGAAAAGCTCCTCCCGCCGAAAAACGAAGGGCCAGCAGACGGCCAGGGGCATCGCGGATGAGTTGGGTGCGCGTGTGCGCCGAAAACGAAATGGCGCCGGGCGAATCACGCGTGGTCTGGGATGGCGACACACCCATTCTGGTACTGAACTTCGATGGCGCGCTGTACGCCATGGAAGACAAATGCACGCACGAGGATTACGAACTGTCGGCTGGTCCTTTCGACGCCGATGAGGGCACGGTGGAGTGCGTGCTGCACTCGGCGCGCTTCGATGTGCGCACCGGCAAGGCGCTTTGCGCGCCGGCGCATGTGCCAGTGCCCGTGTTTCCCGTGAAGCACGAAGACGGTGTCGTGTGGACCCGCGATAACCGCTAGTTTTTCGTGCTGCTTCATTTCAGAAGTCTCTGCGCGCTGATCGACGCCGTCTAGGGCCGGACTGCACCTAGCACGAACACTGTCTAGGGTGTTGCTCGTGCGCTTCTGCTTGTCCTACTGCTCGGTAGCCCTCATCAGCGGCTCAAACAATAGAACCAACACCCCAAGGAGAACAAACAGCCAGCCCAATGTAACGAGGATAGCAATGAAGCTATTCTCTTCACCAATCCAAACCATTGCGAAGAAGAGCGCCCGCACTGCATCGAGCGCGACAAGCAGCAGGAGACTGAAGCTAGCAACTGATGTGCAAATCAGGACCGTGCGGTGCTTTGCAATGGCGTTAACCGACCTCAGCGCGGAGAAAAGGCCGAGCCCGAACAATGAGGCCATGAGCAAGACTATTGCCGCGAATAAAAACATGGCTCTCTTCCTCCAAACTATCTGGGGAACTGCGGTAACCCAGGCCGAAAACCGCAGGCTTCTTGCGCGCCAGGAATCATTCGCACTACCTGCATGGCCTGAATGGTGTAGCTAGATTCCACCCTTCTATCCCCACACGCTGCGGCCACGCTTGCCGCCACATTGGCGGCACTGCTATTCCCCATCGCGCGCTCAAGGCGCGATTCCAGATGCGCTGTGTAGATCACAGAACGTAACGCCCGAGCCCGATCAATGTAGTTCGCCGCATCAGCAAAAAGCCTCGCTTTTGCAACAGGATCAAGAGTTGACGCCTCCAGCTCCAAGTCGGAAACGTACTTCTCAGCGAGCAGGCTTGAGTCCGAAAGATCACTGCACTTTTCCGGACTGCACCTTGCCCTTGCAACATCAGCGTCAAACTCGGCGACAGCCTCCAGAGTCGGAAAGCCTCTGGAAATCATCCAAGCGGTCACCTCCCTAGAATTCGACTGAAACGCTACCCCGTTTCTGTTTACGAATCCAACAGCCTTCTCCCTGCCAGATAGGGGAAGTGATGCAATCCATGCATCTGTCGAATCGGGGGTTGACTGCGCATGAGTAGCTGATGCTTCTTGCGAAATCTCGTTTTGGGTGGAGTTCGATGGCGAGCTGCTACCCAAAGAGAGTTGATCTAGTTGAATAGCAACTCCACGCTTCGATTGTGCTTCGGTAGCAACCCGAAGCAAAAAACCCAATCCAACCGAAACACCGGCGATAACAAAAACTCCAAGCACCGAGACTTTCATTTCGGACACGCATTCGCGTTCATGTTTTGGTTCCACAGAGAGCACGCCATTCTTGCCTCCGAAGCGGTATATGCGTGGTGGCCCAACGAGCCCACTAGGCCACTGTAAAGTCGCGCGAAAGCTTGGCAACTTGCCGCATCACTAGAGTAGGCCCCAAAAGCTGCCGAGCAACTGTTCAACATATCCGAGGCAAAAGCACTATCGCACTGCGACTGCCCGAGCTGCCCTGCGTAGCATGCATCGTGAGCATTGCAGTCGTTCCGGAATGAAAATGTGGGCTGCGATGCGATCGGCGCGTTTCGGTCGCCAGAAAAGTTGTTCACAAGGCCAGATGTTTCAAGCGAAACAGCGACCAAAGACTCAAAGGTACTTCCTGTGCCGCACCCATTCGAAAACATGCTTGCATACAACCCAGACGAGATTCCCAAACCCGGGACTGGTGCTTGATTGGATGCAGTACTGCATCCGGCAGGCTTGGATGATTTCAGGCTTCTGCAGAACTCATCTTTGGACACAGGAACATCGGCTTGATCCAGCGGAAACTCCCCATCCCAAAGCTCCAGAACTCTGCTTTGCAAGCCGAACAACACCTCAGCGCACTCTGATCCTCGACAAACGATAGTCCCACCGCCCACTCTAGAGCCGGTCACTTGCACAGTGGAGCAGAGATTGTTGGTGCACGCCTGTGCGACTGCCGCCCCCGCCCAAAGCAATCCAAATGTGGCGACCGACACAAATACTGCGAAGTAAAGGGAAACTTGTTGAAGCCCAAGAACTCTTTTCCGCATCATGTCTGTCAACTCCGTTTGGCGTGAGAAGAGAATTGCAACTCCGATGCCACTGCCAGAAAAGGCTAGAGAACATCGGCAGATTCCGAAATCAATTTGGCTTGATCTCGACCGAGCGTAGCAGCCGACTCCCATCGGTGCGCCTAGGAAAAGACCTCGCCATGCTGTAAGAGTTCTCCTACAAGATCCACTGGCGAGGAGCCGACAACGTGGCACCGAATGGAGTCACTGAGTGTTATTTCAGAAAGCATCTTGCGACAGATGCTAACTGCGATCTTTGGTATCAGGCTCTCAACTTCGCGATCAGCAATTCACCGCCGCCATCGATCACGGTGCGTCCGCTATCGGCACGCAGCGAGGCGGCATCGCCCATGTCCAAAGTGCCTGCCGAAGTGCGCACCTGACCCGCCAGCACGTAAAGCAGCCAGGTCACACCCGGTTCGCCGAAGAAAAGCATCGAGCCCACGATGGGCCGATGCATCAACTGCGCGTCGATCGCGTCGCGCCGCCACATCAGATTGAAATCGGTGGTTGGCCCATGAATGAGATGGGCTGAAACGTCTCGCTCACCGGCAAATCGTAGGCGCGCGCGTGGCTCTTCGAGGCGCACGGTTTCGCCATCGCCAAACTTCAAATCCATACCCTGGCCGGCCAAAAGCACCAGTTCGCGATCACAGCCTTCAAATGTCGAAAAGGGCCCATCCACGCCAATCTCAGCGATGGATACGCGCCAATCCCAAGCACCTTCTGTTGGGAAGCGCGCGATCTCTCGGGTCCAGCCGCCACCGTTCTTCCAGCGTTCGCGGCGGTGGCTCTGGGCGGGCAGTAGTTCAATCACGGCGTCGGCGGGGTGATGGCAGTTCCCAAGTTTAG
>JAIXVL010000121.1 GCA_027483045.1 Lysobacteraceae bacterium | reverse complement strand
CTTGCTCTGGCATCGACCGCTCATGGACCTGCTCACCGACCTTCTTCGCCAATCCGGCCTTCAGCAGCGGGTGCTCGATCTGGGCCCTTTCGCTGCGGGCGAGTCGCGCCGCTTTCCCTGCGGGCGCAGTTTCGGCTTCCATTTGGTGCTGGAAGGCGAGATCACGGTGGTGCCGAGCGCGGGCGGCGAGCCCATCCGGCTCGCAGCGGGCGATGTCGCGTTAATGACCCGCGGCTGCCACCACGAACTGCAAGCCGAAACGCCCGCGGTGGTGATGAGTGCGGCTTACTTGCTGCCGCATTCGCCGGTGCATCCGTTGTTTCGGGAGCTGCCCCAGTGGCGCGTGGTGCCCCGCGCGCAGCAATCGAGCAGCACCTTGCTGCTGCAAATTGCCGATCTACTCCGCCACGAACAACGCCACGCAGCCTTGGGCAGCGAGGCAGCCATTCAAGGCCTGATCGAAGCCGCGTTTGTGCAGGTATTGCGCCGCATTTTGGAAGGCGAGGGTGCGCAGCCTTTGTCGCTCGCCGCAGCGCAACGCTCGGTGCACGTTCGCAAGGCGATGGAGCACATGCATGCGCAACCCGAGCACGAGTGGTCGCTGGAAGCTTTGGCCGAAGTGGCGGGCCTTTCGCGCTCGGCCTTTGCTGCGAAGTTCAAGTCGGTAGTGGGCGAAAGCCCCTTGGGCTATCTGCGGCGGCTGCGTGTGCAGCGCGCCATGGGCCTGTTGAGCGATAGCCGTACGTCCGTCTTGGGCATCGCGAACACGGTGGGGTACACCGACCCCTTTGTGTTCTCGAAGGCCTTCAAGAAAGTCACAGGTTTGTCGCCGCGCGAGTTTCGCAACGAGGCCTTGGTGCAAATGGCTGCGGTGGGCTAAAGCAAACCCACGCGCAAGCCTTTAGCGCGCAAGCGGGGCCACATCCTGCCCCGGCTGATCGGGCGGCGGAATGCGCTGCGCAGGTGGCTGCACCACCGGCGATTCCTTCAACTTGTCTTCCAGCATCTTCAGCGCAGTTTCGAGCTGTCGGTCGCGGCCTGCATAAGACTCGCGCGGCAAGTTGTCTACTTCCACATCGGGGCTGACGCCGCGGCCTTCAATCAGCCAGCGGCCATCGGCACCGAACTGACCGAACTCGGCGATGCGCGCGGTGCCGCCATCCACCAAGCGGTTGCGATCAGAAAGCCAGATGCCCGCGCCGCTGGTGCGCGTGCCCACCACGGGGCCAAGGTTTAGGGCTTTCACGCCTGCAGCGAAGGTTTCGCCGTCGGAGTAAGTCAGCGCATCGGCCAACACCACTAGATGCCCACGGAAGCTTTGCTGCATGTTCCAGTACGGCGGCTGCCCCGGCGGTTGCCAGAACGCCCAAGTGCGGCGCAGCAGTTTTTCGATGATCCAAGAATCGATGTTGCCACCGCGGTTACGGCGCACATCGATGATCAAACCCTTGCGCTCCACGTTGGCGTAGAAGTCGCGCACAAAGCTGGCGATGTCGTTGGGGCCCATGGCGCGCAGATGCAGGTAGCCGATGCGGCCTTCTCCCACGCGCTCAACTTCTGCCATGCGGCCCTGCACCCAATCGCCGTAGCGCAGGGTGGTGTTGCGCATGGGGTCGACGGGCACGACCACTGTTTTCACTTCTGCGCCAGCGCGGCGAAGACCAAGAAGCACCTGCTGTCCGGCTTGGTGGTGCAGGGCAGCCGCAAGCTCGCCGGCATGGCGCACAGTTTTGCCGTTGACGGTTTCGATGCGATCGCCGTCGCGCGCGTCCACGCCTGGCTGCGCCAGCGGTGAGCGCTCGCTGGGCAGTTCGGCATCGCTGCGATAGATGCGGGCAATGCGCAGGCCTTCGGCGGTTTGCTCCAACGCGGCGCCGAGCAGCGCAGGCGCGGCCGATTCGGTGTCGACGGGTATCTCGCTACCGCGCACCTGCGAATGCAGCAGGCCGAGCGGCGCAATCATCTGCGCCAACAGATCATCCAGTTCGGCGCGGTCGGTGACGCGTGGAAGCAGAGGCTCGTACTGCTGGCGCACCGCGTTCCAATCGAGGCCACGCATGGTCGGGTCGAAGCTGAAGTCGCGGTGCATGCGCCACGCATCGACAAACATCTGCTCCCACTCGCGCGGCGGGTCGATGGGCAGGCGCCAGTCGGCTACGCGCACCACGCTGTTCGCCATTTCGGTGGGCAGCTTTGCGCCGGCATCCACGATGAGCAGGGTGGGGTCGCCTTCGCCTTGGCGCTGCACAATACCCACACGCTTGCGGTCGGGGCTGATGTCGAAGCTGCGCACGTCGCCCGCGAACACTTCAGGCAAGGCACCTTTGTTTCCAATCGCTACGGTTTTGAGAATGCCGCGAATGCCTTCGCGGTCGAGCAAGTAAAGGCGCTCGCTATCCACTTGCAGGCTGTTGTAGTTGCCGGGCGGCACTGCGGCTTCGAACAGGCGCTGCGCCAAACCTTCCATCACGATGGGCGGCGTGCTGCTGCCTTCGGAAGCGCCGCCGTCTTCGCCCTTGGGCGGTGTGGCGGTGGGCGGCGTGAGTTCATCGGGTGGCGCAAACGGAAAGCGATTGCCGGGCTGCAGGGCCAAGGCATAGACCTTGGCGCGACGATCAAAGCCGGGGCCGGTATTGCGGTCGCCCCAGGGGCCGGAAGGCCAGGCCACAAAGGCACGGTCGGAAAGGAAGTACAGCCAGCGCCCATCGGGCGAGAACGCGGGCGAGTGCGACACGTAACGATCGCTGGTGAGCACTGTGGCGCCTGCGGTTCCGATGCGGTGCAGCAGCAATTGCTCACGTGCAGAACGCGTGTTCGGGCGGGCGAAGACCAGCGCTTTGCTATCCGGCGACCACACCACATCGCTGAAGGCGTCGTCACCGCCCCAGGTGCTGCGATCGATGACCGTGTTTTGGCTGTTGCTCAGATTAAGCAGTGAGAGCGCGCCAGTCTTGTCGGTGTGCGCCAAGTAGCGCCCATCGGGCGAAGGGAACAAACGCCAGCGATGCTGCGTGCCATCGGTGGTGAGTGCGTTGGCTTCGCTGCTGCCGTCGGCCGCGTAGCGCCAGATTTCGGGACGGCCATTGGTGTCGGCAATGGCGTACACCCAGCGGCCATCGGCCGAAAGCACGGCGGCGCGAGCGCGATGCTCGGGCGGTGTCGCAATGTCCACGCGGCGGCGCGGGCCGGGGCCCGCCAGGGTGATGCCCCCGCGCACCGTCAAGGCAAAGCGATCACCTTGTGCGGCCAAATTGGCGCTTTCCAGAAAGCGCAGCGGGCGCTCCAGCCAGCGTTCGCGGCGACGCTCAAAGTCGGAGACCAGCGCGACCTTCAGTGCGCTATCGCTGCCCGTGGTGGGTTCCAGTTGGCGAAGATCCGCGCCCAGTTGATACACGATGCGTGTGCCGTCACTACGCGGTGAGCGCACGTCCCACGGGGCATGCCGCGTGAGCTGGCGCGCATCGCCACCTTCGGCATCCATCGACCACAGGTTGTCGGTGCCGTCGCGGTTGCTCACGAAGGTCCAGCGCCCGTTCACCCACATGGGGCTGTGCATGGCGCCATCGGCATCGGTGCCCAAACGGCGTGCTTCTGCATCGGTGGCCGGGTCGAACAGCCACAGTTGCCCCATCGCACCACCGCGATAGCCACGCGCGTTATCGGCATTGATGTGCGCACCGAAGCGCGTAAACAGAACGCGGCCGCGATCATCGAATGCGGCCTGCTGGGCGTCGTGCAGAGGCAGTTCGCGCGTGGCCAAGGTGGCTGGATTCACCAAGCGCAGCACGCGGCGCGCTGTGGGGCCAACAAGGTCTTCGCTGCTGTAGACCACTTCGCCTTTCGGCGACCAGCCATGAACATCCACGCGCCCACCATCAAAGCTGAGGCGCTTGGGCAAGCCGCCCTCGATGGGCATCACGTACACATCGCCCGGGCCTTCGTACTGCGCCACGAACGCCACCTGCGCGCCGTCGGGCGACACCGCGGATTGGGTTTCTTGGCCGATGTGCGTGGTCAGCCTGCGTGCTTCGCCGCCCGTGAGCGGCACCGTCCACAAATCACCTTCGGCAGTGAACACGGCGGTTTGCCCGTGCACTGCGGGAAAGCGGTAGTAGCCGGGCTGCGCTGGAGTGGTCGCGGCCCATGCAGGCAGGCTGAGCAGTGCGAGCACGGCGGCGAGCCGCAGGCGGGAGGCAGAGCGGCAAGGCATGGGCAATATCCCGTGAGAATTTGGCCTGCATCTTCCGCACAAAACCGGCGATCACTGCAAGTGGGTGGCGCTACAGGTAGGGCCACCACATGAAGGCAGCGGCGGCCGCTCCGCCCGCGGCGGTCAGCACGGCCAGCGCATAGAAGAGCACGGCCACCGCATGGGGCAAGGCAGGCCGCGTCGAGCGCTCGGCGACGAGGTAGAGCTGCAGCAGCGCAAGCGGCACGATCCAACTCGCAAAGCTCACACCGAGGAATACGACGCCGTCGTAGCTGAAACTCGCGCCCAGCGGCGCGAGCGCCAGCCCCGCGATGATGATGCCGATGCGCAGGAACCAGACGCCGTTCACGAGCACCCATGCGCGCAACGCGTTCCGGCGGTGGGCGGCGAAGTCGCGCTGCCAAGCATTGCGCCAGGCCAGCGCCACGAAAACCAAGATCAGCGCGCTGTTGAGGCTGGTTGAGAGCGCGCTCGGCAGGTTGAGCTGAGAGCCGCGAACCCACGTCAGATAGAAGCCGGTAAGGCTCGCCACCAGCGCCGTGACCATGAACAGGCGGCCGTTCCAGCGGTGCACGGCCGGCCAGCGCCGGCGGATGGCCGGGACCAGTTGCACCAGGCCGCTCAGGGTGACCAGCGCGCCGAGGAAGACGTGCATCACGAACTGCAGGTTGCCGGCGTTATCGCCCGGCACCCAGCCGCTAATGTGCGGCTTGCTGTTCATCGCCAGCGGATCGCCGTGCAACAGGGGCGGCGTGAAGTACAGGACGATGAAGGCGATGAAGGCCCACTGTCCGGCGGCCGCGGTGAAGAACCAAGCAGTGGCTGCGGTGGATAGCCGCTTTCGGGCTAGGGCGAGGGTGTCGGACATGGCAAGGCTCCGGGCTGAGGAGCGCTGACCTTGCCGAATGGAAAACGGCAGTGTCTCGCCGGATCGGAAATCGGCGAGCGTGACCGACGGCAGTGGTGGCCTCGAACAGTCCCGGCGATGATGAAGACGTCTTGAGAGAGTGACGTGGGGAAGCAATGACCGCAGTAGAGGGCATGACCTGGGGCGTGGTGGGCTTGGCCATGGTCTCGGTGCTGGCTTTGCTGGGCTGGCGCCGCAAGACCGACGCAGAGCTGCTGTTCGCGGTGTTCTGCGGTTCGATGGCGATGGCGATGCTGCGGCCCGGCATGGGCGAAGTGCCTGTGGTCATCACTGCTTTGGTGACGCTGGGCGCATGCGCCACGTGCAACGTTTACTGGCTCGTCGCTCGAGCACTGTTTCGCGGAGACGGCGGAGTGGGGCGGGTGCACCTGGCCGCCGCCGCCGGCATCGCTGCTCTGATCGTGCTGTACCGGGCCGCCGAGGCTGCGGGCGCGAGCGGAAGCATGAGTGTGCTCGGCGATCTGCTCACACTGGCGAGCTCGACCGTGCTGGTGCTGGCCTTCATTGAAGCGCTGCGCGGCTGGGCCACCCTGCCGCCCGGCGAGCGCCGGGTGCGCGTCGCCTTCATGGTGGTTTATGGCGGGTGCCTTGTCGGCGGAACCGTTTCGGGCGCGATCGCCCATGCCAACCCAGAGTGGGCGCCAATGCACCGCTTCGTGGTGCTGTCCTGTGCGTCAGCCATCGTCGTTTTCACCCACATCGTGCTGCGCTTTCGCCGGCGCCAGCCTTGGCCCGTGGTGGCCGAGGCGGCGACTGGCGTGGAAGCCGGCACACACGCGGACGCCGGGCGCGAACTACGCCTGCCAAGTGATGAAGACCTGACGCTGGCGGCAGCCATCCGCGATGCGCTTGAGCGGCGCGCGTTGTACCGCGAGCCCGAACTGAAGGTGGCCGACCTGGCCGCAGCGGTGGGGAGCGTTGAGCACAAGGTCAGCCGCGCAATCACCCACGGGTTGGGCGAGCGCAACTTCAACCAGCTGGTCAACCGCTACCGCATCGAACACGCCTGCCGGTTGCTTCTGGCGCATCCGTCGCGCTCGGTGCTGGAGATCAGCGGTGAATGTGGCTTCGCCTCGCTCGGGCCCTTCAATCGTGCCTTCAAGGCGGCGATGGGCTGCGTGCCGAGCGCTTGGCGGCAGTCGCAGCGCTCATCAGGTGAAGGCGAGCGTTTACTGGCGAACCCAACGAATTGAACACCGAGCCTCGCATGTCCATTGTGCTCACCCCTTTCGCCCGGCCGCGTTTGTTTCCGCGCGAGCCGCGCCGCAACACCATTCAAGACATCACGCCGGATCAGTTCGTTGAGCACCTCAACACCGTGCCGCCGGTGAAAGTGCTGGATGGCTATGCACCGTTTTGCAAGTTGCACGTGCACCGCAACTGGACCAGCACGCGTTGCCTAACCGTGCCCATCACCGCTGAGAACAGCCATTTGCTGCGCAGTGGCTACGAGGCGCGCAACAAAGAAGAGTTGCCGGTGTTGGTGCGCTGGTTTGAAGGCGTGGAGCCGCCGGTGGCGGGTTACCTGATCGTGATTCTTTACGACCGCGAGCAAATGGCGAAGGAAGGCACGCCCATCGATGCCGACTGGGGCGTGGTGGGCTGCATGTACACCGCTGAGCCCGAAGAAACACCGATGGCGCCCATCACCATGATGCGCAACGCGATGGGCGTGGAAGAGGGTGGCTCAGGCGTGCCTTTAGATCGCGCCGCCTATGCGAAAAGCGTGGCGTTCTGGAGCCAAAACGCCAATTGGCGCGGGTAGGGCGGCCTAGAACCGCTCGCCCACCGGCATGTACCGCCACTGGCCCGGTGGCATGGTGCCTTCGGGCCCTTTGCCCACGGCCACCTTGCCAATGCGCAGTCGGCGAATCGCCAGTACCTCAAGGCCCACTTGCTGGCACACGGCGCGCAACTGGCCGGGCTGGATCGCCTTGATGGCAAAGCGCAGGTGGGTTTCGTTTTGCCAGCTCACCTTGCATGGCGGCAGCACACGGCCGGCAAAGCTCAGGCCGTGATTGAGGCGATGCAGGCCATAGGGCACCAAACTGCCGCTCACTTGCACCACGTATTCGTGCTCGATTTGCTCGGCGTCTTCGGTCAGTCGGCGCCAAATGCGGCCGTCTTGGCTCAGCACCATCAGGCCGCTGGCCTCGGCATCGAGGGGTACCAAGGGCGTGAGGCGTTCGAAATGCCGCTGCAGCAGACGCACGCCAGAAGGGTCGTGGGCCCAGTGAGTCTCGGGGCTGATGCCCATGGCCGCGCTTTGAATGCCGTTGAAGGCATCGAAGCCTGCCGGCTTGTGAAACAGCAGGGTGGCGGGTTCGGCCGGACCCTTCACTGCGTCGGCGTCAAGGCTGACCACTTCCTCAGTGACGCGCATTTGCGGGGTTTCCACCACTTGGCCGTCCACCCACACCCAGCCGTTGCGAATGAAATCCTCGGCTTCGGACCGGGAGCATTCGGCGATCTCGGCAACGCGCTGGGCCAGGCGAACCGGCAGGGTCATGGGCTTTGCCGCTTTGTGTGGGCCCGCAGTGTAGCGGGGCGCCGCTTTGCTGAGACAATGCCCTCGTTGGCGCGGCCCCACCGCGCTTGAGCCCGGAGTGGCGTGAAGACACCTGAAGCCTTGCAAGTGCTGATCGATGATGGAGTGATCGACGAAGTACTTCGCCCCCTCAAGAGCGGTAAAGAAGCGGCCGTGTACGTGGTGCGCAGCGGCGACGATGTGCGTTGCGCCAAGGTCTACAAAGACATGGCGCAGCGCAGCTTTCAAAAGCGCGTGCAGTACCAAGAAGGCCGCAAGAGCCGCGGCAGCCGCGAAGCGCGCGCCATGGGTAAGGCCACGAATTTCGGCCGCAAGCAGCAAGAAGTGGCGTGGAAGAACGCCGAAGTCGACGCGCTGTACCAATTGCGCGACGCCGGTGTTCGCGTGCCGCAGCCCTATGGCTACTTTCATGGCGTGCTGGTGATGGAGTTGGTGACCGATGCCGAAGGCTTCAGCGCGCCGCGTTTGGGCGAGGTCACCTTGTCTGCTGAGCAAGCGCGCGAGTTCCACGCCGTTTTGGTGCAGCAGGTGCAGCTCATGCTGTGCTGCGGGCTGATCCACGGCGACCTCTCGGCCTACAACGTGCTCGTCGGCCCTGATGGTCCGGTGGTGATCGACTTTCCGCAGGTGGTGAGCGCCGCAGGCAATAACAACGCGCGCTCCATGCTGCTGCGCGATGTGAACAACCTGACCGCCACCTTGGGCCGCTTTGCGCCGGAGTTGCTCGACACCTGGTACGGCGAAGAGATGTGGGCAATGTTCGAGGCGGGCGAGTTGCGCCCGGATTCCGAACTGAGTGGCGAGTGGACACCCGACGAATCAGAAGTGGACTTGGATAGCGTGCGCCAAGCCATCAACGATGCTCGCGAAGAAGCCATCATTCGCCAGCAAGGCCGCGAGGCCGCAGAAGCCGAGGATTGATACGGAGTATGGAGATGAACGCAGTGAACCCGTTTCCGATTGGTACGCCCGGCACCCCTTGGGGTGCTGCAGAACGCGCGCTCTGGTTGCAGCAACAAAGCAAGAAGCGCAGCTATGCCGATGACGTGCTGACGCGTATCGACGCACTGCGGTCGCAGTTCGATGTGAGCGAGTACGGCCGCATCACCTACGGCGCCGAGAACTATGCCTTGATGGCGCTGAAGAGCCGCAACTGGAGCGATGATCTGCCGGTGGTCTTGGTGACGGGTGGTGTACACGGCTACGAAACCAGTGGCGTGCATGGCGCATTGCAGTTTGCCGAGCGCCACGCGGCGGAGTACGCGGGCCGCATGAACCTATTGATGGCGCCTTGCATCAGCCCTTGGGCCTATGAGCGCATTCATCGCTGGAACGCGAATGCCCTTGACCCCAATCGCAACTTTCGCGCGGATGGCACCGCTGAAGAATCCTCTGCGCTGATGCGTTTGGTCGCGGGTCTGCAGAAGGACGTGCTGCTCCACATCGACCTTCACGAAACCACCGACACCGACGAAAGCGAGTTCCGGCCCGCATTGTGCGCACGAGACGGAAAGCCCTTCGCACCCGGCGAGATTCCCGATGGCTTCTACACCGTAGGCGATACCGAAAATCCGCAACTGGCATTCCAGCAGGCGGTGATTGAATCGGTGGCTATGGTCACGCATATCGCGCCTGCGGATGCCAAGGGCCAGATCATCGGTTCCGACGTAGTGGCGACCGGCGTGATTCTTTACCCGCTCAAGTCCTTGGGCCTGTGCGGCGGGATGACTAACGCGCGCTTCACCACGACGACTGAGGTGTATCCGGATAGTCCGCGTGCCACGCCCCAGCAGTGCAACGACGCGCAAGTGGCGGCGGTGCGTGGGGCCATCGACTATGCGTTGGCGCATCGCAGCTAGGTTCTGATTTTTCGCGCTTTTCTTGTTTGTTGCTTTCCCCCTTCCCCCTAACCGAGATCTTTTATGTTTGGTATTCCGTTCGTGCTGGCGATTGCCGGCCTCGCTTCCGTTTTCGTGGCTGTCGTTCTGTTCTTCTGGGTCATCGCGCTGCGTCGTGTGGTGCCGGTGAACGAAGTCCACATCATTCAAACCCGCAACAACACCGTGTCCTACGGCAAGGGTTTCGACAGCAATACGTACTACGAATGGCCGTCGCGTCTTCCTTTGATCGGCCTGCAGCGCGTTACCTTGCCGGTCTCTAATTTCGCGATCGATCTGCCCGACTACGCGGCCTATGACAAAGAACGCGTGCCGTTTCTTGTGCATGTCATGGCGTTCTTCCGCATCAACGACTCCAACACCGCAGCCCAGCGCGTGGCCTCGTTCGAAGAACTGAAGGAGCAGCTCACCGCCATCGTGCAGGGCTCGGTACGCACCGTGCTTGCAGGGCATGAGATTGACCAGATCATGCTCGACCGCAGCCGCTTCGGTGAGGCTTTCACCAAGGAAGTCCAGCCGCAGTTGGGTGGTTGGGGTGTGGAAGCTATCAAGAACATTGAGTTGATGGATATTCGCGATGCGAAAGACAGCGATGTGATCCACAACATCATGGCCAAGCGAACCTCAGGCATTGAGCGTGAATCGCGCTTGGTGGTTGCAGACAACAGCCGTCAGGCCGAGATGGCCGAAATTGCCGCCAAACGCGAAATTGAAATGTCGCGCCAGTTGGCTGCCGAGCAAGTGGGCCTGCGTACGGCGGAGAAAGACAAAAACGTGGGCGTCGCCAATGAGCAGGCCTCGCAGCAGGTGAAGGTGCAGCAGCGCGAAACCGCCGCGAAAGAAATGGACGTGGTGCAGGTGAAGAATGTGCGTGGTGCCGAGATCAGTCGCGAAGTCGCGGTGATTGCTGCGGCGCAGGCCAAGGAAGTCGCCATCGTTCAGGCCGACGCAGCCAAGCAAGTGGCTATTGTCTCGGCAGAGGGCAACAAGCAGCAGACGGTGTTGACGGCTGAAGGCAAGCTCGAGGCCGCCAAGCGCAACGCTGAAGGCATCGCGGTGGAAGGTGAGGCCAAGGGTTCAGCGGAAACGGCCATCTTGATGGCGCCCGTGGATGCGCAGATCAAGCTTGCCGAGAAGATTGGTAGCGATCAGGGCTACCAGACGTACTTGCTCGGTATTCGCAACATTGAAGCCGCGCAGGCCGTGGGCACGGCGCAGGCAGAGGCGCTGAAGGGCGCCGACGTGAAAGTCATCACCAACGCAGGTACGCCCAGCAAGGGCCTTGCCTCGGTGATGGATCTGTTCTCGGCAGACGGCGGCACCGCGGTGGCCAGCATGCTCGAGGCCTTGGCGCAAAGCCCAGAAGGCAAAAAGATGCTGGAAAAGTTCTCGAAGCCTGAAGCGAAGAAGTAAGGCGTCTTCACACACATGGAGTGGTTGCTACTTGCGCCACTCCATGATCAAGAAGTTCGGTACGCGAAGGTAGCGCTGCGCCTTCGCGTCATCGACTCCTTGCGGGGCCGGCTCATCGAAATGCGTGAGCTGGAAACCTCGGGCCAGTAGGGCCTTCAGATACGCCTGCATGGGGCGGTGCCAGTTGGTGATGCGTATGCCCCGCCAAGCCAGATCCACTTCGCGCGTTTGCAGGTAATGGTCGATGCAGAAGCGTCGTGAACCGTCTGGTTCGTGGGTCCAGCCTTGCGGTATGGCGGCCGTGTTGAAGGCCTGCAAGTTGGCAATGAGAAAGCGTCCTCCTGGTCGCAGTACGCGATACGCCTCGTCGATCGCGGCTTCAAGATCCGGCACGTCGATCAGCGATAGGTAGGCCACCACAAGGTCTACAGAAGCATCGACGAGGCTAAGTGCCTCTGCACCTTCTGCGCGGTAGTCGCCCCTTGGGTCGAGCGCTTTAGCCTGCGCAATCAAGGCTTTCGTAGGGTCGATGCCGATCGTGCGGATGCCGCGCTCTTGAAGCATTCTGCAAAAGCGCCCTTCGCCACAGCCCATATCCAGCGCGTGCGTTGGGTTCGCGGAACTGGCGCGTTCGAGCATCGGCGCATCCAGAACGTAGCGCCGACCCCAGTCACCATCGCGGCCCATCTCATCGATCCACGCCTGTGCCGACTCGTTCCAGCCTTGGCTCATCGCGGTTCTCCCTCTAGCGCTTTGCGCGATGTTTGGGCGTAAGTGCGCTGCTGCGGTGGGCCTGGGCGAACACGCCATCCAGTTTCCGCTCCGCGCGAAAGCCTGCTTTCTCTAGGCGCTTAATGACTTCGCCGGGAACGTCGCGACCACTGGTCTTTGCATTCGGCGCGCCGGTGTAGTGAAACAAAGGTGCACCCGGCTTCAGCACGCGAGCGAGTTGCTCATAGAACGCCAATGAATACAGCTCGCCGGCAATGCCGAAGCGCGGTGGATCATGCAGCGCAGCGTCGAAGTGGGCATTCGGCAAAGTGGCAATGGCCTGCGAAATATCGCCCTCGGTCAATGTGAAGCGGCCCTGTGCTTCCGAGTCATCCACATCGGGAGACCATGGATTTAATCGTCGCAGCCACACCACATCGGGGTTCTTTTCGAAGCTCTGTACGTGCGCCGCACCCGCCGCGAGTGCATGTGCAGCGTAGTAGCCCAGGCCGCCGCAGCAATCGAGGATGCGCTTGCCGCGTGCCTGCACCAGCGCCACTTTGTTCGCGGCATCGTCCCAAGGCGACAGCTGCGCGGTCGGCAGCATTTTGATGCCATCAATCTCGAAGGTCGGCGGCCCCCATTCGGTGGGCACCAACTTGATCAGGCTTCCGTTGAAGCGCTGTACCGAAGCCCAATCGCCGTTTTCGAAGCGATATAGCGTGCGTTCCTTCAACTTCGCATCGTTGCTCGGCATGGGCCAGTGCTGGCCGCGCCAGAAAAAATCGCGAGCTGTGAGCGCGACATCATCGACGCTGCGGGCACAGTCCAAGGACCCCCGCCACGCGGCCTCATTGCGATTCGCTGCGGCTCGCAGGGCGTCTGCGATTTCGTGCGTGAGCAGGGGTGTGATGAGGTGGCTCACCCGGCAGTCAGCTCAGGAAACGTGCTTCGACGGTGCCCTTGATCTTGATGGTCATCGGGCGACCGCGGCGATCAAGCGACTTGCCCGCGGGCACCAGTACCCAACCTTCGCTCACGCAATACTCTTCAACATCGGTGCGCTCACGGCCATTGATGGTGATGCCAATGCCGCGGTTGAGTGCTGCGGTGTCATGGAACTTCGAGCGCGGATCGTTGGAAAGACGGTCTGGGGCGGTGTTGTCGGTCATTGCTTGCTCCATCAGTGCGTTGCGAGGTGCGAAGTGTAGACCGCAATGCCCCGAGAGCTCATGTGGCTGCCGTTCTTCGAATCCTTGTTATACTCCCCCCCAGTATCTACACGGGCGCCGCTGTGCCGCATTCGCCGGAAGAAAAGAAGCGTGTCCTCGCTCGCGTGCGCCGCCTTCAGGGGCAGGCGGAAGCGTTAGCCCGTGCACTGGAGCAAGGCGCCGATTGCGCGCCCGTGCTGCAACAAATCGCTGCAATGCGTGGCGCCGTCAATGGGTTGATGTCGGAAGTGATGGAAGCCCATCTGCGTGAATCCTTTGGCCGCCCGGTCAAGACCGAGGCCGAACGCCAAGCGCGCGTGGCCGACATGACTGCGCTCGTACGTTCCTATCTCAAATAATCGGAGTTGATTGATGAAAAGTCGTGCCGCCGTCGCCTTCGCCGCGGGCGAACCCCTCAAGGTCGTCGAGATCGACGTCGCGCCGCCGCGCAAGGGCGAGGTCCTGGTGCGCATCACCCACACCGGGGTCTGCCACACCGACGCGTACACGCTGTCAGGCGATGACCCGGAAGGCCTGTTCCCGGCGGTGCTCGGCCACGAAGGCGCGGGGATCGTGGTCGAGGTGGGCGAGGGCGTGACCAGCCTGAAGCCCGGCGACCACGTCATCCCGCTTTACACCGCGGAATGCCGCGAGTGCCTGTTCTGCACCAGCGGCAAGACCAACCTGTGCGTGGCTGTGCGCGCCACGCAGGGCAAGGGTGTGATGCCGGACGGCACCTCGCGCTTCAGCTTCGAGGGCCAGCCGATCTTCCACTACAT
>JAIXVL010000245.1 GCA_027483045.1 Lysobacteraceae bacterium | reverse complement strand
CGAGGTTGGTCTCGTTGCCCGGCCACGCCTTAATGAAATCCTTGCGCGGCATCTTGGCTTGGCGCGTCGAAATATCGAGCACCTTGCGCTCGTGGTCCTTGATCTCAGCAACCACTTCGCGAACCTTGCGCACCAGCGCGTCGATGAAGGCGAGCGGCAGCTTGAGCTTCATGAACTCCGAAGCCATTTCCTCGCGCGCCTTGACGGTTTTCTTGTCGAGCGAACCGTACTTGGCGTGGGTCTTCTCGAACTTGCCGAAATGCACCTTCATCAGGTCCATGCGGCGTGCGACTTCGACCGGATCGGGACCGGTGGCAACTTCGGCGTCATCTTCGCCGTCAGTCGCCTCGACCTCCACCTCAATGTCTTCCGCTTCAACGGCCTCAATCGGCGTGCCACCGAACAACTCCGGCGACTCAAGGTCGGCAAAGCCGGTCACGATCTCGTTGAGGCGCTTCTTGCCTTCTTGGTGCAAGGCGTAGTCGTCGAGAATGATCTGGATCGTCCACGGGAACGAGGCCAGCGAGCTCTGCACTTGGTGCAGGCCTTCTTCGATGCGCTTGGCGATGGCGATTTCGCCCTCGCGGGTCAGCAGCTCCACCGTGCCCATCTCGCGCATGTACATGCGCACGGGGTCGGTGGTGCGGCCGCCTTCAGCATCCAGCGACGAGAGCGCAGCAGCAGCTTCTTCGGCGGCTGTTTCGTCGGCGTCGCGGGCGCCGGTGGTTTCGGTGAGCAGCAGGGTTTCTGCATCGGGGGCAACTTCGTGCACATCAATACCCATGCTGTTGATCATGCCGATGATGTCTTCGATCTGTTCGGGATCGACGACGTCGTTGGGCAGGTGATCGTTGATTTCAGCGTAGGTCAGGTAGCCTTGCTCCAGACCCTTGCTGATGAGTTGCTTGATTTCGGACTGCTGCTCCGGACGCGGAGTTGCCATGGATGGATTACCGAAGACGGGAAGACCGGGAACCGAATATTATACCGGCGACCCTCGGTGTTTTCCTAACGCACTGTTTTAAAAGGCATTTTTGTCTTTAGGTTTCGAGCCAGAAGGTTACGGGCCCGTCGTTCACCAACGCCACCTGCATGTCTGCCCCGAAACGGCCGGTTTCCACGCGGGGCAATCGCTCACGACAGGCGTCCACAAGGGCCGCAAAGCCCAATCGCGCCTCGCTGGGTGCCGCCGCGGTGGTGAAGCTGGGCCGCAAACCCGAACCCGTGTCGGCCGCTAGGGTGAACTGACTGACGAGCAAGAGCCCGCCGCCGGCGTCTTTCAGGCCCAAGTTCATCTTTCCGGCGTCATCCGCGAACACGCGGTAAGACGCCAGCTTGTCGGCCATGCGCGCCACCTGCTGCGGCGTATCGCCCGGCTGCACGGCCACCAAGGCGAGCAAGCCCGCGCCGATCTCGCCAATGCAGACGCCCTCCACTTCCACGCTGGCGCGGCGTACGCGCTGGATCAAGGCAATCATGGTGCACATGCTGTCGGGGCCGCCGTGCGAGCGTCAAGCGCGGTTCGCTAGACTCGCGGCATGTCCTCACTTTTCTTGCCGCGCCTCATGCGGGTTATGGCTTGGTGCGCCGGCTTGCCGGGCCCGCGGTTGCGCAGGCGTCTTTCGCAAGTGTTCGCCTCGCGCGAACTGCGCGCCAACACAAAGCGCGCGCGCATTGTTCGCTGCAATCTTGCTCTAGCCGGAATTTCAGATCCGGCGCTTGAGCGCAGCACGCTTGAGCAAACCGCACACACGCTTCTCGAAAGCCTGCGCTTCTGGACACGCTCACGCGCCAGCAATCTCGCTGCCATTACAGGCGTCGAAAACATCGCGCTTCTGGACGAGGCCAAAGCCAAGGGAGGCGTGCTCCTCGTTGCGCCGCACTACGGCAACTGGGAGCTTCTGGTGCAGTGGTTGGCCACGCAGGGACCGTTCTCGCTGCTCTACACGCGCGGTGCATCGGCGGCGCTCGACACTTTCCTGCGCCTCGCACGTGAGCGTCACGATGTGAGCGCCGTACCCGCCGACGCGCATGGCATGAAGCCTCTGCTGAAGGCCTTGCAGCGCGGTGAATTGGTGGGCATTACGCCGGACCAAACGCCCGACGGTGCGGGGGGATTATGGTCGCCATTCTTTGCTCAACCAGCCTTGACGATGACGCTGATTCATCGCCTCGCCGAACGCAGTGGCGCACAGTTGTTGCTCGCGGCTGCAGAGCGCCTGCCGGATGGCCGCTTCCGAATTGTGCTCGCGCCCATGCCCGCGGACATGACCTCTGACACCTTGCAGGCGCGCATCGACACCATGAACCTTGCGGTAGAGCAGTTCGTTCGCCGCGACCTTTCGCAGTATCAATGGACATACAAGCGCTACAAGGGCCATCGGCCCGATGGCGAGTTGATCAACCCCTACTGGCCTGAGTGCTACTGAATGTCTGACTTGCCTGATTCTTCCTTCGCCGACTGGCCCGGCAACGACCCTTGGCTGCCGCTTCCCATCGAAGCGCGCCAGTCGTTCATGGTCTCGTCTTTGCTGTTCGGCAGCGTCGTAGCGATCGTTGCGGGGCTCGTGCCTTCGGGCATCTGGATCTTCAAGGACGGCTTGGCTCTGGCGCCTGTGCTGTGGGGCGTGTTGGTGCCCGCAGCGATTCTGGGCTTGTTCGCATGGTCTGCAGGGCTGTCGTATCGCTTCACCCGTTGGCAGTTGGACGACGACGGTTTGCGCGTGCGCAAGGGCCGCTTCTGGCGCAGCGAAGTTTTGGTGCCGCGTGCTCGCGTGCAGCATCTGGATATCGAACGCGGCCCGATCGAGCGCCGCTTCGGCTTGGCCACCTTGGTGGTGCACACCGCCGGAACACGCTTGAACGCACTGCGACAGCCTGGCTTCAGCGAAGAATCGGCGGCGCAGTTGCGTGATGCCCTCGTGCCCAAAGCGCACGAACACGATGATCGCTCCAGTGGCTGAGGCGTCTGTTGACCAGAGCGAGCTGCAGGCCGCAGCCACACAGCGCCTGCATCCGCTGTCATGGCTGTTCATCCTGATCAGCCAGCTGAAGAGCTTTGCGCTGCCGCTCATCGTCTTGGTCTTCAGCGGGCGCGGTGAACGCGATGTAGGCGATCTGATTGGCCTAGTGGCTGGCGGCGGCCTAGCCGTAACGGCGGTGTGGCAGTACTTCACCTATCGCTATGGGTTTCTCGATCATGCGCTGGTGATTCGCAGCGGCATTCTGCAACGCAATCTTCGGCTTATCCCGTTTGATCGCGTGCAGAACGTCACGCTTCACCAAAGCGTGTTGCATCGTTTGGTGGGCGTGGCTGAAGTGAAGCTGGAATCGGCCGGCGGCATGGGCAATGCCGAGGCACAGATGCGTGTGCTGCGCTTGGCGCAAGCCCATGAACTCGAGGCATTGTTGCGCAGCGCGCCACGCCGCGAAGGCAGCGCTGAAGACGCACAGCCAATGACCACTGAGAGTCAGATGTGGCTGCAGTTGCCCACCTCAGAAATCATCCGGCTGGGGCTCATCTCCAACCGCGGAATGATCGTGGTTGCTGCTGGTTTTGCCTACATCAATATTTTCATCAACCTTCTATCCGGAAATTTCCTCGCATCTTT
>JAIXVL010000229.1 GCA_027483045.1 Lysobacteraceae bacterium | reverse complement strand
GGCGTACGGCAAGCGCTGCTGATGCCTCGGTGTCCGAATACACCTTCACGTTCTCGTCGGCGCATACCGGTGCCGCGGGTGCGATTGCGAGCTTCATTGGTGTGGATGGCACCAATCCGGTCGACGTCTCTGCGCGGCAGGCGACCGCGTCTGCATTCGCCCACGCGATGCCATCGGTGACCACCACCGCGCGCGGTGACCTGCTGGTGGGTGTTTTCGCCATGCCTGGTTCGACGACCGATTGGCAACCGGCGGCAGGTATGGTGGAGGCCGCCGATGTGGCCTCGGCAGCAGCACGCCCTGACGCCGCGGGTGTGGCACTCACGCTGGGTCTTGAGCCTAGAACAACACCTGCCGCAACCGGAACGCGAACGGCCACGGCCGATAGCGCAGGCATTGTCGCCGCCACAGGACGCACAGCCGCGATTGCTCTTCGTCCAGCTCTCGTTCCAGCGAATACGCACTACCGCCTTGATGGGGCGGCGGGATCGCTGGCGGGTAACGCAGGCGAAGTCTTCGATAGCGGCGGCACAGCGCTTCATGGTTTCCGGCGGACCATCGCGGCGCCGACCACCGCGAATCTCATCGCGCCCAATCCGACCATTCACGGACAGAATGCCGCGGTCACCGGACAGTTCTGCAATGCAGCGCAGTTTGATGGCCGTGCGGTACTTGAGGTGCCGGCCAATGCTCAGTTCGATTACACCAATGAGTTCTCGGCATCGGCTTGGATTTTCGCAACGGCTGCGCCAGCCGGTGGTGGCCTGTATTCCGTGCTGTCGAACGACCAGAACTACGAGTTCCATCTGGACGCGAATCGGCGGCTGTTCTGGTGGTGGGGCGGCGGTGCGCGCTCTCTGACTTCGAATGCAGCCATTCCCTTGAACCAGTGGGTCCACTTAGCCATCACCTTCCGTTCGGTGGCGGGTAGCGCGCGACAGCGCATCTACATCAACGGCGTGCTGGATACGGCAACAAACAATTGGGCTGGAACGCTCACTGCGAACGGCTGCAATTTCTACATCGGTGGCGACGTGAGCACCGGCGCCGGCTGTGGCTTGATTGCCGATCGTGCGTTTCGCGGCAACATCGATGAGGTGAAGCTCTACAACTACGAGCTGACCGCTGCGGAAGTGCAACGCGACCAGACCATTGGTCGCAACTGTGGCACGACGGTGTCGCGCTACCGTCTGGAACATGATGGCAACGCGATTTCGTGTGCCGCTGAGTCCATCACCGTTCGTGCCTGTTCCAACGCCGACTGCTCCTCGCTGTCCAACACAGGGGCCAGCGGCACGGTGACGGCAGGCGGAAACTCGGTGCCTTTCAGCATTCCCGTGGGGCAGACCAGTACGACGGTGTCGATGTTTTTGCCGACGACGTCTGGGCCACCTGATCCCGAAGCTGTGCGTTTGGGAGTAGGAACGGTCACGCCAGTGCCATCATTGATTCCTAGTTGTCGCAACGGTGCGGGAACGGTCGACACCGCATCAGCCTGTGATGTGAGTGTTGCAGATGCGGGCTTTGCGTTTGACGTGCCCAACCACGTCTCTGACACCGTGCAGAGCGTGCAAATACGCGCCGTGCAGCGCACCGCCGGAAATGCCTGTGTTCCGCTTTTCTCTAATGCGAGTCGTTCTGTTGGGTTCTGGTCGAACTACCGCAATCCCACGACAGGAACACGTGCTGTAAGCGTGAACGGATCAACTTTGGGAGGTGCATCCCCGGGTTCGCCCATCTCACTCAATTTCAACGCCAATGGCGAAGCGAATCTTTCGGTGCGCTATGCCGATGTGGGTGAGATGCGTCTTTTGGCCCGCTACGCGGGAAACGCAAGCACGGCGGACGCCGGCTTGGTGGTGACTGGTCAAGATGACTTCGTGGCCCGACCGCAAGATTTTTTGCTGGCCCTGGTGGGTAACCCAGCGGCTACCGATGAGAACGGCGGCGTGTTTGCGCGGGCAGGCGTGCCATTCCCCGTGACGGTGACTGCGCGTAATGCCAGCGGCGTAACCACCCCCAACTATGGTCGCGAGACTCCAGCTGAAGGCGTAGAGCTTGTTTCTGCTTTGGTAGCCCCACTCGTGGGTGGATTCAATCCAAGCCCAGTCGCGGACCCCGGATTTGGCGCCTTCACCAATGGCGTGGCCACCGGCAATTGGCGCTGGGATGAAGTGGGCATCATCAGCCTGACTCCGCGCATCGCTGCCGCCGTCGACCCACTCAACCCCAGCGCCCCCCCCGAGACCACCTATCTGGGCACCGGGCAGGTAGAAGGCACCACACTGCCGCGCGTTGGGCGTTTCATTCCTGCGCGTTTGAATGTGGAGGTGAATACGCCGTCGCTGATGAATGCTTGCGCAGCGGGTGGTTTCGGTTACATGGGCCAAGCGTTTGCCTTTGGCACCGTGCCGCAATTCACCGTGACGGGTCGCAATGCTTTGGGCGTCGTGACACGAAACTACGACGGCGCGTTTTGGAAGCTTGCAGGCCGACTCACTGGCCGCAACTATGCGAACACCGCAGTGACCACGGCCACGTTCTCGCGCACCACGGATGGCGGCGATGCCGCGCGTACTGGCACGACGGCACCACCCTTCGACGGCTCAGGCTTGCTCACGGTGAATGGTGATCTGTTCACTTACGCAAAGCCGCTGGCGCATGTGGGGCCGTTCGATGCACAACTGTCGATGAACCTACCTGTGGGCGATCTGACTGATAGCGACGGCGCCTGCTATGACGTGTCTCCGCTCGGCAGCTGCGATGCGTTCACTGTCGCGGGAATTGCGGGCACCGCACAACGCTGGGGTCGCATCGCCACCACCAATGCCTTTGGCCCCGAATTGAATGACCTGCGAGTGCCAATGCGCGCGGAGTTCTTCAACGGCTCGGCTTTTGTTCCGAATACAAATGACGTGTGCTCGATCGTGAGCAGCGTGAGCTTGATAGACGCGAATCCAAGCGATGCTTTGCTGCCTTCTGAAACCTGCGTGCAAGACGTTGGTGCGCCGGGCGCGAGCGGTTTGGGCTGCAGCGTTGCGGCGGGCCTGGTTGAGCGTCGTTACAGCGCCACACCGACGGCGGGCGTGTTCACTCTATGGCTGCGTGCGCCGGGTGCAGGCAATGCGGGTGTGTTGGATCTCACGCCGAACGTACCCGTGTGGCTGCGCTTCAATTGGACCGGCAGCGGCCCGATTGCGCCAACGGCGCGTGTGGGCTTTGGTGTGTATCAGGGTGACCGGCGCGCGATCTTTGAGCGCGAGGTGTATTGAGCAGCACGCGCAGCGTCAGCTTTCGTAACGCACCGACACCACAATAAACCGTGCAGGACCTGCGGGTAGCGGTGCCTCGAATTCATCGTCAACGCGCTTCTTGAGTGCAGCACGTGCCAGCGGTGAGTCGATGCTGATCCATCCTTTGGCGGCATCAATCTCATCCGGCCCCACGATGCGGTAAGTGGCGGTTTCGCCGTTATCTTCGCGCTCCACCGTCAGCCAAGCGCCAAAGAAAACGGCCTTCGGATCGCTGGGTTGGCCTTCAACGACGCGCAAGGCCTCGATGCGTTTACTCAGGTAGCGAACGCGGCGATCGATCTCGCTAAGTTGCTTCTTGCGATACGTGTACTCGGCGTTTTCCGAGCGATCGCCTTCAGCAGCGGCCGCCGCCAAAGCCTTCACCACTTCGGGTCGCTTGCTTCGCCAAAGCAGATCCAACTCGGCCTTAAGTTGTTCGAAGCCTTCGCGCGTGATGAGCGCAGTCGAAGGCCCCGAGGGCGCGCGCCAACGGCTCATGGATCAGCTCAGCCTTGACGCGTGTGCCTGCATCAAGCGCCCGGCGCATACGTGAGGGGAGCGCCCGGGCCGAGTGGCCAGCCCATGAAGATCCAGATCGCAAACAGCGTGGACCAACCAATGAGGAACACAATGGAGTAGGGAATCATCGTGGCGATGACTGTCCCAATACCGGCCTTGGGTTCGTAGCGCTGCAAGAAGGCGATGATCAAGGCGAAGTAACTCATCATCGGCGAGATGATGTTGGTGACCGAATCGCCCACGCGATAGGCGGTCTGCGTGACCTCCGGCGAGTAGCCCAGCAGCATGAACATCGGGATGAACACCGGAGCCATGAGTGCCCACTTGGCCGAAGCCGAGCCCATGGCCAAATTGACTGTGGCGGTGAGCAGGATGAAGCCCAGCAAGAGCGGAATCTTGGGTAGGCCCAGAGCCTTCAGAAACTCAGCGCCTTCCACGGCAAAGATCAGGCCGAGTTGCGTCCAGTTGAACAAGGCAACGAACTGCGCTGCAAAGAACACCAGAACCAGATATGAGCCGAGCGTCTCCATGCTCTTGCTCATGCCTTTGACGACATCGGAGTCGTTCTTGATGGTGCCCGCGCCTACGCCATAGGCGATGCCGACGAGCGCACCCGCGACAAAGATCAGGGCCACGATGCCGTGCAGGAAGGGCGCCAAGGCTTTCAGGAGATCAGTTTCGCCAGCAATGCGCAGCGCGCCGTTCTGCGGCACGGTGCCCAGCAGCACTAGGGCAGTGAGCGCCACGGTGGCAATGCCCGCGTATAGCAGACCACGCTTCTCTGCTTGGGAAAGTGGGTCGATTTTCTCGTCGCCTTTGCCGTACTGCCCATCGGGGAAGCGGCGCGCGACGATCTTCTCGGTCACGAACCAGCCAAGCAAGGTGATGACGGGCGTAGAGGCCTGCATGAAGAAAAGGTTCGCAGCCGGGCTTACGGTGTAGGCCGGATCAATAATTCGCGCGGCTTCTTGCGAAAGACCGGAGAGCAGCGGGTCGATGGTGCCAAGAAGAAGATTGGCTGAGTAACCACCCGAGACGCCCGCGAAGGCCGCCGCAATGCCCAAGATGGGGTGACGCCCTGCCGCGACATAAAGCAAGCCGGACAAAGGAACCAGCAACACGTAGCCGATTTCGCTGGCCATGTTCGACATCACGCCGGCAAACACCACGATGGGCGTGAGCAGGAAACGCGGCGCATTCAAGACCACGATACGCAGGCAGGCACCGATGAAGCCGCTGTGTTCGGCCACGCCAATGCCGATCAGCGCGACCAGAACGGTACCGAGCGGCGCGAAGCTGGTGAAGTTGGTGACCAGCCCGCCCATGATGCGCTGCAGGCCATCGACGCTGAGCAAGTTCACCGGCACGACTGGCTCGCCGGTTTTCGGGTGCAGCACGCTCAGCTCGAACAAGCCGGCCACATAACTGGCCACCACCACAAAGATGGTGAGCAGAAAAAACAAGGTGGCGGGATGCGGCAGCAAGTTGCCCGCACGTTCGACGATGGAGAGAAAGCGATCGATGGCGGTGCGCGGCGCGGTATCTGTGCTCATGCGTGAAATCCGAAAATGGCGAGGGTAGTGCCGCGACTCAGTCTGCAGATGGTGCCGTTTTTTGCTGTGCAGTGCGCGCGGTTTCAGCCAGACGCGTCAATCCAGCCCGTTCCGCCGCGGCAATCACGGGAGGCCAGTCTGTCGGGTCGAGCGCCGTGAAATTCGGATCGATGTCGAAGCACTCCTGCACTAATGAGAGTGCGCCGCGTGCATCGCCCTCGAACACCCGCTGATGCAGCCATTGACGGCCATGAGCGAGCAACGCATCGCGATCATTCTCGGTGCGCAGAATGCTTCGGTATTGCTTGTGCAGCGCGGCAGAAACCGCACGCTCGCGCATCTCTTCAAACAGTGCGGCTCGCGCTTTTGCGGTGTCGCCGGCAGCCAGCAGGCCCGTCACTTTGTCCTCGAGGCGATGATCACGGCTGAAGCGCAGCTTCTCGGGTTCCTCTGGGCCGCTCGGTGTGAATCCGAGTGCATCGCGGTACTGGAAGATGAGGCGCCCGCAGATATGCGCTGCCGCGAAGATGGCCCAAAGCGCCACGGTCGTTGACACGATGGCGCCAACAAACAGCGGTAGCAGGCGATCGAGATAGGCCGCACCCAGAATGCCCACGGTGAGTCCAACCCAGATCAAGACAACGGCACCGAAGTACGCCGCGCCGAGGCGCTGCATCACCTCAAGCCAAAACAGCGGATTGATCGCACGCCCGATGTATTCGTCGATAGCGAGCGACATGGCGATCAAGGGCAGGGCAAGGGCCATGAGTACGCGCCACGCGGGGGCCGCCCAAGTGGGCGCGAACATTTGAAGCGCTAGGTGCACCACACCAAACGCCAATAGCAGGGCAAGAAACGCAAACACCGCGCGATCGCCCAAATCCAAACCGAAGCGCGGCGGCTCGCGATGGCCATGGGCGGAATCGCGAAGCACTTCCAAGCCGTGTTTGGGTATGGCCAGCAGCAAGAACAAGGTCGCGAAGCTGCCCAGTACGGGAATCAGCGCAACAGCCGAAATGAACGCGAAGATGCCGATGGTGGCGCCATTGCTGCCCCGGAAGGGGTAGCGCGCTACGTTGCCCCAATCGCGCCAATAGGGCGGCAGGTCTTCGATGCCGCGGTCATGCAGTTGACCGCGCTCGCGCCAATCCGGATTCACCGACGACCACCTAACAGACCGCCGAGCACACCGCGAAGCAGTTGGCGACCCAGTTGATTGCCCACGGTTCGTGCTGCTGATTTGGTCATGGCCTCCACCGCGCCCTGGCGGCGCCCAGTACCCCAAAGAAAGTCATTGAGTCGGCTGTTGGCTTTCGGTGTCTCGGTGGGTTCTGGAGTGCTGCCACGGGTTACATCGCTGCTGCGTGGCGTTGAACTTGCGCTGCTTTGCTTGGCGCGCCCCTCAAGCACTTCGGATGCTGAATCGCGGTCTAGCGCGGCATCGTACTTGCCACCCATACCACTACTTGCGCGCAGTGCTGCACGTTCCTCAGTCGTGATCGCTCCCAAACGGCAGCCGGGCGGTGCCATCAAAGTGCGCTGCACGGGCATGGGTCGGCCACCATCTTGCAGCGTCGAAACCAAGGCTTCACCGACGCCAAGTTCAGAGATGACTTGCGCTACGTTCAGTGCAGGATTTGGCACAAAGGTTTCCGCCGCGGTGCGCACTGCCTTTTGGTCGCGTGGCGTAAATGCGCGTAGGGCATGCTGAATGCGGTGGCCTAACTGCGCAAGGATCACATCGGGAATGTCACTGGGGCTTTGAGTGCAGAAGTAGACGCCCACACCTTTCGAACGAATGAGGCGAACCACCTGCTCAATGCGCTGCTGCAACGACGCCGGGCAATCGGCAAAAAGAAGATGCGCCTCGTCAAAGACGAAGACCAGCTTTGGTTTTTCCAAATCGCCGACTTCAGGAAGTGTCTCGAATAACTCGGAAAGCAACCAAAGCAGGAAGCTCGCATAGAGCCGTGGTTTCAGCACCAAGCTTTCCGCAGCGATGATGTTGATGATGCCGCGGCCTTCAGCACTACAGCGCATCAAGTCGGGTAACTGAATCGCAGGCTCACCCAACAGGCTGCGCGCACCTTCTTGTTCAAACTTCAGCAGCGCACGCTGGAGTGCCGAAAGGCTTTGCGGCGAAACAAGGCCATAGGTTTTCGAGACCGAATCGCGGTTCTCGCCGATGTGGCCGAGCAGGGCGCGTAAGTCGTCCATATCCAGCAGCAGCAAGCCCTCGGCGTCCGCCAGCGCGAAGGCAATGTCCAGTACGCCGGATTGCGCTTCCGAAAGCTCAAGAATGCGCGAGAGCAGGGTGGGGCCGATTTCGCTGATGGTTGTTCGCAGCGGGTGGCCATGTGCGCCGAACAAGTCCCAGAACACGGTTGGATTGGCGCCGAACGAAAAGCCCTCCAAGGCCAATTGCGCCAGTCGTTGCTCCAGTCGGGGGTTCATGGCACCCGGCATGCCCAGACCGGCCACGTCGCCCTTCACATCGGCCATCACCACGGGCACGCCCGCTTTCGAGAAGCCCTCCACTAAGCGCAGCACCGAGACGGTCTTGCCAGTACCCGTGGCGCCTGCAATCAGGCCATGGCGATTGCCGTAGCGCAGCGGAAGGGTGATGGCCAAATCTCCAGCACGGCCCAGAAGCAACACGTCGTCAGCCATAGCAGTCACGGTTTCGTCCTTTGGGGCGTGCCCGCAGTGTAGAAGCGGCGCTTGCCACCCCGCCAGCGGTTGAGTCGCGGGTGCGGCGGGGCTAGGCTGCCGTTCCTGTACTGAAACCCCACGTATGCGCCTTTCTTTGTTCATCTTTGTTGTTCTGGCTTTCCTTGTCGTTCCTGTGCGCGCTGCACCGGCTGCTGCTGATGCCGGCAGCGACGGAGAAGCAGACGCCATGTATGCCGACTTCGAGCAGGCCTCTCGCGATTACCGCCAAGCCATTGAGCAGTCGGTGCAGGGCGGACGCCGTGCCGCTCGCCGTGCTGCTGATAAGGCGATGGATCGGATGTTGGATATCGCGCAGCAGTGCGCTGAGACGGAAGGCTGCGACCGCACACGCTTGATGGCTGGATTTGATGCCTTGCTCGGTGCGCGGTCCCGCATCGTCGGTGAAGATGATGCGCGCGAGGCTGCAGCGACGACTGAGCAAGAAACAACCTCGCCCGGTGCAAACGGCGCGCCGCTGAGTGATGCGGGCTCGCCGGTGCTCGAGGAGTTCCCCAGCGCCGCAGACACCTTGAATCAGTTGAATGGTCGCGACTTGCGTGAGCTCATCGTGCAGAACGAAGCGGTGCGCGCAGCGATGGCGGAGTGGCTGACTTCGCTGCGCCCGCAACTCATCAACGCGCATGAGCAATACCAATACTTGCGCTTCTTGATGTGGCCGGAATACGAGCGCGCGGGTCTGCCCGAAGCCTTGCTGTTCGCCATCATGGCGCGTGAATCCGGTGGTCGGGTGCACGCCATTTCTCCAGCGGGCGCGGCCGGCTTGATGCAGTTCATGCCAGCAACGGGAAAGCGTTTCGGCTTGGGCTGGGAAAACGGTTTCGATACGCGCTTTGAACCGCAGCTGGCCTCGCGCGCCAGTACCGAGTACCTCAACGAGCGTTTTGCGCAGTTGGGTCACAACCTGGAGTTCGCCTTGGCCGCCTACAACGGTGGTGAAGGCCGCATGGGCCGAATTGCGCGTCAGAATCCCGGAAAAACGTTTTGGGACCCGGCGGTCTACAACGCCTTGCCGCAGGAAACGCGCGACTACGTGCCTTACATTCTGGCCGCGGCGTGGTTGTATCTGCATCCGGAAGACTATGGCTTGTCGTTCTCTCGCGTGAACGGCGCAGCCACCGTGTTGAAACTTGATCAGGCTGCCAGTCTCAATCAGTTAACCATTTGCGTGGGTAACGGCGGCACGCGCTACGGCTACTTCCGCGCATTGCGTAACCTCAACCCGCGCTGGTTGCCGGAAACGGAACTGCCCGCAGGCACCGAGTTGCGAGTTCCGGTGGATGTCGTTCCGCTGTACCGCACGCAATGTGTTGCGGGGCGCCTGGCAGAGCGGTCATTGGCTTTGGTCAAGGCACGCAAACCGAGCGCCGGCCCTGCAGCTTCCGCCGTCGCGGCGAGTGGCGCTCGCCACACGGTGCGACGCGGCGACACGCTGAGCGCCATCGCACGACGCTATGGCTGCAATGCGCAAACGATGGCGCGCGCGAACGGCCTGCGTTCGCCCTATGCGCTTCGTCCCGGTCAGCACATCAGCCTAATCGGTTGCCGCGGCTGATGAACGCCATGCGTATCGCTGCCGTGATGTTGGGTCTTGCGTTGGCGGTGTATGTCGCCGCCTTGCTGATGCTGTACGCCAAGCAGCGAAGCTTAGTGTTCTACCCACAATTCACGCGCAACCCATCGGTGCCGCCCGAGTTCCGCTTTGATGTGGAAGGGGCTGTGCTTCGAGGTTGGGTGGTGAACCCTGGCCGTGATCGAGCCTTGCTCTATTTCGGCGGCAACGGCGAAGACGTTTCGCGCAATCGTGATGATGTGCAGGAGTGGTTTCCCGATCACACGGTGTATCTCGTGTCGTATCGCGGATACGGCCATAGCAGTGGGCAACCCAGCGAGCTGGCATTGGTGGCCGATGCGATTGCCCTGTTTGATTTTGTCGCCAAAACGCATCGCCGCGTGGATGTCGTCGGTCGCAGCTTAGGGTCGGGCGTGGCAGCCCAAGTGGCCGCCTCGCGACCGGTGGGTCGCTTGGCGCTGATCACTCCGTTCGACAGCCTGCTGCGCGTGGCACAGGGGCATTACCCCTGGGTGCCGATGGCATGGTTGCTCACCGATCGTTTTGAAAGCTGGACCAAAGCGTCGCAGCTCACCATGCCAGTGCTGGTGGTGATCGCTGAGCAAGATGACGTCATTCCTCCGCCGCACAGCGACGCACTGATTGCGCTCTTGCCTAAGCCGCCGCAGGTGTTGCGCTTACCTCTTGCGCAACACAGCACTGTGCAGGTGTATCCGGAGTACGACGCCGCACTGCGGCAGTTTTTCGAGCAGGAATAACGGTGCAGCGCGCGCTTTTGCCGTTGGGGATGCTGTGGGCGATGCCTGTCAGCCTCGCGGGGTTCTTGCTGGGCGCGTGCTTACTGCCCTGGGGAGCGCGACTACAGCGTCGCGGTCCGATGTGGGTGTTTACGCGGCTTCCCTTCGGCCCGAAAGGCGCTCTGGCGTTGGGCCAAGTGGTGTTGAGTACGCTGCCCAGTCTGGATGTTC
>JAIXVL010000237.1 GCA_027483045.1 Lysobacteraceae bacterium | reverse complement strand
TCAAAAGTGGTGGGGCCCAGCGCATACGCCGATTCCTTCAAACGCGAAGGCACGGTGAGGAACACCTCGCGCATCACCGAAGCGATGAACGGGATGATCATGATGGCCAGCACCATACCGGCGGTGAGCATGCCGATACCGATGGGCGGGCCATTGAACCAGCTGCCAATGAGGGGCAGTTGCGAGGCGTTTTCGCTCAAGAAGGGATAAACGTGCGCACCCAGAAAAGGGACCAGCACGAACAAACCCCACATGCCGTAAATGATGGATGGGATGCCAGCGAGCAGTTCGATTGCGGTGCCGACCGGGCCGCGCAACCAAGCAGGTGCTACTTCCGTGAGAAAAAGCGCAATGCCGAAACTGATCGGCACGGCCAGCAGCAGGGCGATGCCGGCGGTGATCAGGGTGCCGACAATCGGCGCCAAGCCGCCGAACACCAGATTGCCCGGGTCCCAGTTGTCAGAGGCCATGAAGGCCCAGCCGAAGGTACCAAAGGCCTCGCGACCGCCCCACGCCATGGTGAGCGCGGCGCCGATCAGGCTGATGAGAACGAAAAACCCTGCCGCCGCTACGCTCCAGCGGAACAGGCGGTCGGCGCGGGCATCGCCGCGGGCCAGATGATCGAGTTGGGTGGCTGAAGCCGCCATCGGTGTACTTACCCGTCGGTATCAAGGGCACGCCCGCGAAGCGCGGGCGTGCGTAAGGGCCTAATTGTAACCGGCCTTAGTAGGCGAAGTTCTGTGTCCAGTACGCCTCAACCTGCTGAACCAGCGGCTCAGGCAGGGGCACATAGCCCAGCTCCCGAGCGCGGTCGCCGCCATTGGCATAGGCCCACTTGAAGAAGGCGAGGGCCGCTTTGGCCTTGGCCGGGTCGTTCGGTGCTTTGCTGATCAGGATGAAGTTGGTGGCGGCAATCGGCCAAGCATCGGCGCCCGGCGCGTTGGTAATCACCAAGTTGAAGTCGCTGGCATTGGCCCAATCGGCGCTAGCCGCAGCTGCTTGGAAGCTGGCGATGCTCGGTTCGACCCAGTTACCGGCACCATTCTGCAAGCTCACGGTAGTGAGGTTGTTCTGCAGGGCGTAGCTCAATTCAACGTAGCCAATCGAGCCCTTGAGTTGCTTGGTGTAGGCCGCCACACCCTCGTTGCCCTTACCGCCCACGCCCACGGGCCATTTGACCGCCGTGGCCGCTTGGCCGACGCCTTCCACCCAAGCCGGGCTGACCTGACTCAGGTAGCTAACGAAGTTGAAAGTGGTGCCCGAGCCATCCGAGCGATAGACCGCCTTGATCTCCATTTCGGGCAGCGCCACACCTGGATTCACGGCAACGATGGCCGGATCATTCCAGGTGGTGATCTTTCCGAGAAAGATGTCGGCCAACAGGGTGCCGGTGAGGCGCAGTTGGTTGGACGCGACGCCATCGATGTTCACGACCGGGACGACGCCGCCCACGACCGAAGGGAACTGACCAAGTTTGGAAGCAGCCAGATCTTCGGAGTTCAGCGGCGCATCGGTGGAGCCGAAATCAACGGTGCCCGCCTTGGCTTGTGCAATACCGCCCCCCGAGCCGATGGACTGGTAGTTGATGCGGTTGCCGGTGGCGGTGGCGTACTCGCCAGACCACTTCGACATGATGGGGAACACGAACGAAGCGCCTGCGCCAACGACATCGATGCTGGCTTCAGCGGGAGCTTCTGCTTTCGGTTCTTCGCTCGTCTTCGGCGCTTCGTTGTTCGAGCCGCTACAGGCGGCCAGTAGGCCAACAGCGCCGAGCATCAGGGTGGTGCGCAGCAGGGAGGTCGTCATTTTTCGTGCTCCGTTTCGTGTGACGTGTCAACAAGGCATTAAACAAAGAAGACGCCGGCCTCTTCAGCCGGCGTCAATGACGCTGAGATCGTTGGAGAGAATCAGCGCTTAAGTTTTTCACCCCAATAGGCCTTCACGCGGGCCACGATCGGGTCGGGAAGCGGAACATAGCCGAGTGCTTCTGCCGAGGCGTCGCCGTTGGCGTACACCCAGTCAAAGAACTTGAGCGTGGCATCGGTCTTCGCAGCATCACGCGGTGACACCGGCATCAAGATGAAATTGGTCGCAGCGATCGGCCAAGCGTTCTCACCCGGTGCATTGGTGATGACGAGGTTGAAGTCCTGCGCCGTGGCCCAGCTGGCAGCCGCAGCAGCAGCGCGGAAGCTGGCGATATTCGGCTGGACCCAAGGGCCCGCCGCGTTCTGCATCGAAGCAAAGGTCAGCTTGTTAGTGGTGGCGTAGGAGAGTTCGACGTAACCAATCGAACCCTGCAGCTGCTTGACATAAGCGGCCACGCCCTCATTGCCACGACCACCGAAGCCGGTCGGCCAGCGCACGGCGGTGGCGAAACCCACCTTGTCTTTCCATTCCGTGCTGACCTTCGACAGGTAGTTCACGAAGTTGTAGGTCGTACCCGAACCGTCCGAGCGATACACGACGCGAATGGTGCTGTCCGGCAAGGTGATGCCCGGGTTGATGGTGGCGATCTTCGGGTCGTTCCATTTGGTGACCTTGCCGAGGTAGATCTCAGCCAACACGGGGCCCGTCAGGCGCAGTTGGCCCGAAGTCACGCCGCGCAGATTGACCACCGGCACCACACCGCCGATGACCGAGGGGAACTGCACGAGCTTGCTGGCGGCCAAGTCAGCGCTTGAAAGCGGAGCATCGGTCGAGCCGAAGTCGACGGTGCCAGCCTTGGCTTGGGCAATGCCGCCGCCCGAACCGATGGACTGGTAGTTCACACGACCTTGGTTGGCCGCAGCGTATTGGCTCGACCACTTCGACATGGCGGGGAAAACGAAAGACGCACCAGCACCCGTGATGTTCTGGGCGAGTGCGAACGAGGCGCCGACGGCAAGAGCGCCGGTCAACGCCAACTTGGAAATGAGCTTCAACGACATTGCGCGCTCCAAGGCTGGGCCGCGAGATGCGGCCAGCCGGCAAAGTATGTGTCAGGTCTGTGGCATTCCGGTGACGAGCCGACCGGAGCCGGCTCGTCCCAGGGGGTCAGATCGTGATCTGGCCGCGCAGCTCGAGGATGTTCGGGTTGTTGTTGATCAACACGCCGCTCTGCACGCGCTCGCTGTCGACCATCACGTAGTTCAGCGACAGGCGGAAGTTCGAGCGGATGTACCAGTTGGCACCAACCGTGAAGGCCGACTGCGCGCCGCCCAGCACCGCGCCGTCATTGGCGTCGAGGCGGTCATAACGCGTGGTCAGCTGCCAAAGGCCAGCGATCGGATCGGTTGGCACGGCGGTGCTGTAGATGCCGCCGCGGTAACCGAACAAGTCATCGCCCAACGTGTACAGGCCCGAGACGTACCAGCCATCGGCCTTGTAATCGGGTGCAGTGCCGTTGCGGGTGGTGGTGGAGGTCATGTACTCGCCCATGATCTTGAACGGGCCGTTGAAGTACATGGCTTCCGCGCCAATGATCGTCGACTCATCGGCGTCGGTCAGGCTCGCGGTCACCGTGTTGACGTTGGTGATGTCGGCCTGCGGACGCGAGCTGAGCGTGTAGCGATTGTTCAGTGCATCAATGCGCACCGCGGACAGGCCGAAGTGCAGCGCCTCACCCGTTTCGGCTTCAATGATCGGCGCCCAGGTCAGGCGGCCGCCCCAGCCCGAACCGACGCGCTGGTTGACGTTGATTTCGCGGCTGAACCACGTAGCGGTCGCAGTGATCGACGGGGTGGCGTACTGGTATTCCGCACCCACGCGACGGGCCACGCCGAAGGCGTTGGTGATCATCGCCTTCGAGATGAATTCATTGCTGCGGGTGCTGGTCAGTTCTTCCAAGCTGTTCGGCTGCTTGAACTGGCCAATGCGGTAGGTCGAATCGGCATTGATGCGACCGCGATAGTTCACGTCGAGCCAACGGCCGTTACGGCCGGTGCCGCGGCTACCCACGGTGTCGTAACCGACCTGCCACTCGGCGGTCAGCGTCTTGCCGCGCAGGATCAGCTCACCGCGGCGCATCTGGACCTTGTTCGTGCGCGTATTGGCGGTAATCTGGCCAGCAGTGAGGGCGAGGCCGTCTGCACGGCTGATGTCTTGGCTGTACTGGTAGGCGTCAAAGTGCAGCAGGGCGTCGAAGTACAGTTCGGTGTCGCCGATCACGTCGATCGGCACTTCGGCGAAAGCCGGGGAGGCGATGGCGGTGGCGAGGGAGGCGGCGAGCAGGGAGCGGGCAAAGCGCATGGCGGCGGGCACCGGTTGGGTAGGTGGCGGCAGCCTATGACTTGAATGTGACAGGCATGTTTCAAGAGTCAATCAAACTGCGTTTTTGTGACACCCAGTTGTAATGAAGCTGACCGCGACGCATAGGGGGAGGGCAGGTGCAGACCAAGGAAATCCCGTCGAGTGTCCTGATCGTTGAGGACGACAACAGTATTCGGGTGGTCCTGCGGGCCACCTTGAGATCCGCCGGATACACCGTTTTCGAGGCATGCGATGGCGTGCATGCCTTGGCCTTGGCCTCTGAGCACCTGCCTGATCTCGTGCTCTCAGACGTGATGATGCCGGGCGGGAACGGCCCCGAGTTCTTGGCCGCCCTCAGGGCAGACCCGAGAACCACCGACCTCCCATTCGTGTTTCTGACCGGCCTGGACGAGCGGGAGTCGGTCCGTGCCGGCATGAATCTGGGTGCCGACGATTACCTGACCAAACCGTTCCGGCCCACGGAGTTGCTCTCGCTGGTGCAGGCGCAGTTGCGGCGCTCCTACCGGCGCACTGAGGTGCGCAAGAAGCTGGAAGCCGAGGCGCAGATGCTTCGGCAGTTCGACCCGATCACTGGTTTGCCTAATCGCAGCCACTTCCTTGGGAGCTTGTTGCGCGGTGACGATGGAGGTTTGCCGGATGTCGTGGCCAGCGTGGCTTTGGGTCAACTTCCGCTCTTGCGGCAGTCGCTGGGGCAGGGGCCGGCCGACGAAATCATGCGCGAGGGCGCGAATCGGCTTCTAGAAAGCGCTCGCGCAAGATTGGGGCCGAGTTGCGTGCTCGGGCGTACCGGCGAGCACCGTTTCGCCCTAGCGCTGCGCGCGGAGCATGGCGAGGACGGCATCGAGGCGCTCCTGCGCGAAGTGCTCGCGCCGCTGGGTTTGCCCATGCAGATTGAAGGGCGCCGCCTGTTCTTCGACCCGTCAGCCGGTTTGGCGGTGTACCCGCGCGATGGCGATTCGCCCGAGGCGTTGTTGAATCGAGCCGAGACGGCCGAGCCCTCCACCGCACCGGGTGGAACAGTGGCGTTTTACTCGGCGGAAAACAGTGCGGCGCGTGGTCGACGAGTGCGACTGCTGCAGGATTTACGCATGGCACTGGAGCGCAACGAGCTCAGCTTGGCGTTCCAGCCGCAGGTAGCCTTGAACGGCGAAAAGCTCGTGGGTTTCGAAGCTTTGCTGCGCTGGTACCACCCCGAGTTCGGCCAAGTGCCGCCCGTTGAATTCATACCTTTGGCCGAGGAATCAGGGCTCATCATTCCGATTGGTGCTTGGGTGCTGCGCGAGGGGGCCCAGCAATTACGCGCTTGGCTGGACGAGGGGCTGCACGACATTCGCGTGGCGGTCAATTTGTCGCCGCGGCAGTTTGAAGACCCCGCCTTGCTGCCCTCCGTCGAAGCGGTGTTGGCCGAGTTTTCATTGCCGCCGGGCAGTTTGGAACTTGAAATCACCGAGAGCGTTGCACTGCACGATCCCGAGCCCGCCATCGTATTGATGAAGGCCTTGCGAGCCCGTGGCGTAGCGCTGGCACTGGATGACTTCGGCACCGGGTTCTCCAATCTTTCGCAATTGAAGCGCCTTCCGATCGATGTGCTGAAGATTGATCAGATTTTCGTGCGTCACATCGTGACCGACACAGGTGATGCGGCCATCGTCAGTGCGGTCTCTGCGTTGGCGCACGGCTTCGGCATGAAGGTTCTGGCGGAGGGGGTGGAGTCTCCTGCGCAAGTCATCAAGCTGGCGCAACTGGGCTGCGATATCTGTCAGGGCTACCACTACGGCGCGCCCATGCTGGCTGAGGGCGTGCCCGGATGGTTGAGTGCGCGCGGCATTTCGCCTGGCTAATGAGCGGCCGATCTATTCGGTGGCGTCGGTTTTCTGCTTGAAGCTGCATAGATCGCGTACCGGACAAGCGCCGCATAGGGGCTTTCGCGCCTTGCAGGTGTAGCGCCCGTGCAAAATCAGCCAGTGATGCGCATCGAGGCGAAACTCGAGCGGCACATTTTTCAAAAGCTTCTGCTCAACCGCATCGACGTTCTTCCCAGGCGCTAGCCCGGTCCGATTGGCCACGCGAAAGATGTGTGTATCGACCGCGATGGTGGGCTGGCCAAACGCGGTGTTCAAAACGACATTGGCGGTCTTTCTGCCAACGCCCGGCAAGGCCTCGAGTGATGCTCGGTCTTGCGGGACTTCGCCATGATGCTTTTCGACCAAGATTCGGCATGCCGCAATCAAATGCGCGGCTTTGGCGTTGTACAAGCCAATCGTGTTGATGAAGCCCTTGAGTTTTTCTTCCCCCAAAGCCAGCACCGCGGCAGGCGTATTCGCCACGGGAAATAGCTTTCGCGTTGCCTTGTTCACGCCCACATCGGTGGCTTGTGCCGAAAGAAGCACGGCGGCCAGAAGTTCGAACGGGCTGCTGTACTCCAGCTCCGTTTTTGGTTTTGGATTCAAGTCGCGAAGTCGCGTGAAGAATGCGACGCGGTCTGCTGGCTTCATGAGGCTGTACTGGAAAGAAGACGTTGGCGAGCGGCGATCAGCAAGGCCAGCAGAAAAAACGCTCCCGCCGGAAGCGCTGCCAGCAAGAACCCGCGGTAGCCCGGCACTACGATCCATTCCAGAGCTGGAAGCCCCAGCAATGCGCCTGCGCCGGCAAACACGGTGCCATGCCCGATGAGCTCGCGCAGGCCGCCCAGTGCCAAAAGCACCAGCAGGAATCCGGTGCCGATGGCCGCGCCGTCGAGTGCGGCGCGAAGGGGGCTATTGCGCGCAGCAAAGGCCTCTGCGCGGCCCAAGAGCGCGCAGTTGGTCACGATCAATGGAATGAACAGGCCGAGAACACCATGCAAGGCAGGCAGCCAAGCGCGCATCGCCAGTTCGATGGACGTGACCACGGCGGCGATGACGGTGATGAAGATAGGAATGCGCACATCGCGACCCGTAAAGCGCCTGACCGAAGCCACCGCTGCATTGGTGAAGATCAATGCCAGAACGGTCGCCAAGCCCAAGCCCAAGGCGTTCACCAGTGTGCTGCTCACGGCGAGCAGCGGGCAAAGGCCAAGCAGCTGCACCAGCACCACGTTGCCGTTTGACAGGCCGTACTCAAGAATGCGGCGCGGCTCGCTGCTCATGGCGCCTCCGGTGCATCAGCGAATTGAAGCTGACTACCTGCGGGTGCTTGCTCCATCGATGCCCCATGCGCTTGCGCGAGTTGCAAGCTGCGGCGCATGGCGCCCAGCAGCGCTCTGGGCGTCACGGTGGCCCCGGCAAATTGATCGAATTGGCCGCCATCGCGCTTCACGCGCCAATCAGGCATTGGCGGTGTGCCCAAGGCCAAGCCGCGAAAGCGAGCGAGCCAATCGCTGCGGCGTGGTTCGAATGCATCGCCAAGACCGGGTGTTTCGCGGTGCGCCAAGACGCGCACGCCCAACACACTGCCGGATGTGTCTACAGCGATGAGCACTCGGATGTCGCCACTGTAGCCATCCGGTGCGACGGCCTCGATCAGCAACGCAGAAAGCACCGTGCCGCTTCGTGCGCGCTTCACTGGCATGGGTTCGCTGCCGCCTAGATACAGCGGCGCAGTGACCCACACGAGGTCTTCATCAGGATGGTTGTCGAAGCTGCCTTTCGGCAGAAGAACTTCAAGTGCGCGCTGCGCGCTGGCCCGCTCTGCAGCCGCCACACGTTCACGCGTACCCAATTCCAGCGCGGTCACAAGAGCGACGGACAAAACGACCACAGCGCCCAAACCCGCGGAAGCTCGCCAGAGTTCACGCGTCATCCGTGCGCTCCCGTTCGCCATACCAACGTGGCCGCGACACGCGGTCAATCAAGGGTGCGGCCAAGTTCATCAGCAGCACCGCGAAAGCCACACCATCAGGAAAACCGCCCCAACGTCGGATGGCCAAGGTGAGCAGGGCCACGCCTGCGCCAAAGATCAGTCGCCCGCGTGGAGTGGTGCAGCCCGACACCGGGTCGGTGACGATGAAAAATGCTGCGAACACCAAGCCGCCCGCCATCAAATGGAACAGGGGGCTCGGGTGCACATCGGGTTCAAATAGCCAAAAGGGCAAGCTGATCGCGAGCACGGTGCCCAAGGTGGCCACGGGTGTCTGCCAAGGGATGACGCGCTTCCACAGAAGGAACAGACCGCCTACGGTGTAGCCCAAGGCAATCCACTCCCAGCCGTTTGCGCCAAGAAGACCAAAGGCAGGTTGTGCGCTGATCTCGCCGAAGGTCTGGCCTGAATTCAATTGCTGGCGCAGAAGATCTAGCGGCGTGGCTTGCGCCAAGGTGTCCCACGCGTAAGGCGACACCCAGCGTGTGTATTCCAGCGGAAACGACAGCACCACGACCGCAACGCCCACCATCGCGGGGTTGAAGGGGTTGCGGCCCAGTCCACCATAAAGATGTTTGGCCACCGCAATGGCCGCGACCATGCCCACGGCCAGCAACCACCACGGTGCGGTGGGCGGAACCGCCAACGCAAACAACACGCCGGTGAGCGGAGCCGACAGATCGCTGATGAAGGGTTGGAGCGGGCGGCCGCGCAGCCAGAGCATGGCGGCCTCGATAAGCAGTGCCCAGCCACAGGCCATCCCGATGTGCAGCAGTACCGCAGGCCCAAACACCACCGCGTGCGCCGCGATGCCTGGCAACAGCGCCAAAAGCACCAAACCCATGGTGCGTTGCACGCTGGCGTGAACAGGCAGATAAGGCCCGGGCGTGGTGTTGAAGCGGCGCGTCATGCTGGCGGTGCACCGTCACGTTTGGCGCGAGCTTTCGCCAGCGCCGCTGCTGCCGCGCTGGCATTGCGCTTCAGGCGAGTGGCCTGTGCGTCATTGGCCTCGGCAGCCTCGCGTTGCAGTCGCGCTTCGCGTTGTTCGAAACGCGTGCGCGCCGCGTCGGCGACTTCACGTTCAAAGCGGCGCTCGCGCTCTTTGCTGCGGCCTTCATGAAACTGCGCCGTCAATGGAATTCGACTGGGACAGACCATGTCGCAACAGCCACATTCAATGCAGGCCATCAGGCCAAGCGACACGGCCGTCGTGCTTTGCTGTGCTTCCAAGGCCGCATGCAGAAGTTGCGGCTGCAAGTGCGAAGGGCAGGCGGTGGCGCAATCACCGCAACGGATGCAGGGCAGGGCTTCTTGCGACTTTGTCGAGCGCCATGCGGTCAACGCAATCACAGATTTGCCCACCGCAATCGAATCATCGGGCAAGGGCACACCCATCATCGGGCCGCCTGCGAGCAGCGCCGTGGCATCGGCCTGCCACCCGCCGACCGCAGCGCCCAAATGCTGGGCCGGTGTACCCACAGCAACCTCGAAGTTGCCCGAGCCGTGCGCGCCATCGCCGCCGACAGTCACGATGCGCGACACCAAAGGAACGCCGTCGCGCACGGCACGCAACGCCGCCACTGCAGTCGCCACGTTATGAACCGTGATGCCGATATCGGCGGGAAGCGCGCCCTCGGGCAACTCTTGGCCGGTCACACATTGAATGAGCTGGCGCTCGCCGCCGGTTGGGTAACGATCAGGCAGAGCCACAATCTCCAGAGCAACGTCGGGCGGAGAAGATTGTTCACGCAGGGCGCTTCGCAGTGCATCCAGAGCGGGGGCCATGCGTTGCTCCAGCGCCACCACCACGCGGCTTGCGCTCAGCATCGAGGCCAGCATCGCGGCCGCTTCCAACACCTCATGGGCATGCTCGCGAATCAGAGCCTCGTCCGCAGCAACCACCGGCTCGCACTCCGCGGCGTTGATGAGCAAAAGCGGCACAGCGCGCGAAAGCTTATGGATGGCGGGAAATCCGGCGCCGCCCATGCCAACCACGCCCGCTGAGCGAATTCGTTCAAGCAGCGCGTTCGTCGCTGTTTGCCGCCAGTCCAGCGCTGGCATCGGCTGGCTCGGGCCGTTCGCATCGACGCGAATCAGCACATGCCACGCATCGGGCGTGCCAGACAGTGCCACTGCACCGCGCTCGATCCCAATGACTTCGCCAGCTGCAGGGGAATGCACTGGCGCGCCAAGTCCTTGCGTGGGCGCGCTGGCCAAGAGTTCGAAGCGCGCAACGCGTTGGCCCACGCGCACGCAGCACTCTGCCTCAAGTCCCGCGTGTTGTAGCAAGGGCACACGCAATACATCAGGCAAGGGCAACACACGGATGCGCGATGCCTCGGGCGCAGGCTTCAGGCCCGGCAACACTAGGCCGCCGAAGAAACGCCCAAGGTTCATGCGCAATCAGCGGCCCGTGAACTGCGGCTTACGCTTCGCAAGG
>JAIXVL010000067.1 GCA_027483045.1 Lysobacteraceae bacterium | reverse complement strand
GTGGTCGGCACGTTCTGGAAGTAGTTGGTGCGGTCGGTGTTGGTGGTGCCGTTCTGATCGGTCGCGCCGACCTTCTCGAACGGACCGAAGAACTCGTCTTTCCAGTTTTCCGAGCCCTGGAACATCAGGTGCTCAAACAGGTGCGCAAAACCGGTGCGACCCGGCTCTTCGTCCTTGCTGCCTACGTGGTACCACACGTTCACCGCCACGATCGGTGCTTTGCGGTCGGTGTGAACGATCACGCGCAGGCCGTTGGGCAGGGTGAATTCTTCGTAAGGAATACGCACGTGCTCAGCGGCAGTGGTGCCGTCGGCAGCGAAGGCCTGGGGGGCGAGGGAAAGGCTGGGAAGCGCGAGTGCAAGCGCGAGGGTGAGCGGGCGGAGCATAGGCATGGCGGAGGGTCCCCTGTGAATAACCCCCTGAGCGTAGCCTTCCTTTACGCCCGATACACCGTGCCGGAGGACATAGTGCGCGCATGACCACTTCCGCACGCCGTTATCTGATCACCGGGGCCTCACGCGGGCTCGGCCTTGAGTTTGTGCGCCAGCTGCTCGGCCGCGGAGACCGCGTAGTGGCCGCCTGCCGAAAACCGGGTGAGTCCTTGGCGTTGACCCGCTTGGCGGGTGAGCACCCCGGTCACCTGCATGTGCTGCCGCTCGACGTCACGAATGCGCGATCGCGTGCCGAACTGATCAAGGAAGTTCAGGCACTTTGGGGTGCACTGGATGTCCTCATCAACAATGCCGGTGTCTTGGCCGAGAACGATCGCACGCCGCACTTGGGCCAGTTGGATGCCGACCACTTTCGGCAGGCTTTCGAAACCAACACCCTGGGTCCACTCTTTCTCTGCGAAGCCGCCTTGCCCTTGCTGGCGAAAGGCGAATCGGCGCGTGTCGCCTATATCAGCTCCACGCTCGGTTCGATTGCGGGGGTGTCGCGCCTCTACACGCCGAGTTACAGCGTCTCGAAGGCGGCCCTCAACATGGCGGCGCGGCTTGTCGCGTTCCCCTTGGGCGAGCAGGGCATTCGCAGCGTCAGCCTGCATCCGGGCTGGGTTCAAACCGATATGGGCGGCCCCGGCGCGCCGCTTCAGGCCCAAGATTCCGTAGCTGGACTGTTGCAGGTCATCGATCACTTGCCCGCCGATGCGCGCGGCGAATTTCTCGACTACCAAGGGAAGCCCCAGCCATGGTGACCGCTCGCACCTTGCTCGCTGCACTGCTTGCCGTTTGTGCAGTGCCGCCTGCCAACGCCACCTATCGGTTCGAAGATGGTCGCGCCAGCGACTTGGAAAGCGGCCAACCGCTCTATCGCGAGCAGCATGTGCTGCGCATGGACGGTGCCGCACCCCTTGAGCGCTTGGTGGTCTACCGCTGCAACGACGGCACGCCATTTGCGCGCAAGCGTGTCGACTACCGCGGCTCACCGAGCGCGCCCGCCTTCCAGTTTGAGGACGTTCGGAGCGGCTACCGCGAAGGTGTGGAGCGTGATGCGCGTGGCGCGCGCGTGTTCGTCACTCGTCCTGGCGATGCGAAAGAGAGTGCAGAACTGCCCAGTGGTGAGCTTGTGGCCGATGCCGGCTTCGATCAGTGGGTGCGCGGCTCGTGGCCGAAATTGGCCGCGGGCGACAGTGTGCTGATGGAGTTTCTGGTGCCCTCACGGCTGACCAGCTACGGATTCAAGGTTTATGAGGTCGAGCAAGCGGACGCGGGTGCCCTTGACGCGCGCCGCTTTCGATTGAGGCTGGGCGGCTTGCTGGGTTGGTTCGCACCGCATATCGATGTGGTCTATGCCGAGAGTGATCGCAGGCTTCTTCGTTTCGAAGGCTTGTCCAACCTGCGCGATGACGCCGGCGAAGACCCCTTGAAGGTGCGCATCGAGTTTCCACAAGCGCCCAGTCCCGCACAGCCCGAAGACTGGCGGCGCTTGGCCGCTGAGCCGCTGAAGTCGTGCCGCGTCGGGGTGTGACGCAACTTCGGAGCCTCTGCGCCTGACGGATCCGGGCGTCATAATTGCCGCCTTCGTTTGCTGGGTGGCGCGCATGTTCCACGTGGTGTTGTTCCAACCTGAGATTCCGCCAAACACTGGCAACGCCATTCGTCTGTGCGCAAACACCGGCGCGCGTTTGCACTTGATCCGGCCGCTCGGGTTCGATTTGGACGACACGCGTCTACGTCGCGCGGGACTGGATTACCACGAGTACGCCAGCGTCGCCGTGCATGACTCACTGGAAGATTGCATCGCAGCTCTTCCCGATGCGCGCTGGTTTGTGGTCGAAACCGGTGATGCGCAACGCTTCGACACGGTGCGCTATCAGGCGGGCGATGCCTTTCTTTTCGGTCGTGAAACCAGCGGCCTTCCCGATGACGTGCTCGCGCGCTTCGGTCGCGAGTCGCACATCGCATTGCCCATGCGCGCCGATCAGCGCAGTTTGAATCTCTCGAACGCCGTTGCAGTCACAGTCTTTGAAGCATGGCGACAGTGTGGCTATGCAGGCGCTGGCTAAAGCGCGTGTGCGTGCGCCTTTTCCTGTTGTCATCGCAAGTCCCCCTGGTCAGGGTGGCGTGATCGCAATACCAACGCTGCGCTGAATGTTCATTTTCTGTTGGGTTGTTGTTCTTCGTCGCGGTGGCGATGGTGTGTCCACCGCAGCCCCGTTCTGCGGCCCCTCGAAAACAGAAGAGAACACGATCATGAAAAAGACCCTCATCGCTCTGGCCCTCGTTGCCTTGCTGCCCTTGTCGGCGCAGGCTGCTGAGCGCAGCTACACCTACGTTGAAGGCACCTACAACAACCTCGACGGCGACGTTGACGGTTTCGGTGTGCGTGGTTCGTTCGACTTCGGCACCAGCGGTCTGTACGGCTTGGGCAGCTACACCAACTATTCCGAGAACAACGCCGACGCGAACTTCTGGGAACTCGGCTTGGGCTACAAGCACCAGTTGAATGACTCGCTCGATTTGATCGCCGAAGGCGCGTACACCGACTTCGACATCGTTGACGGCTACCGTGCATCGGTCGGTCTGCGTTCCAGCTTTAGCGACAACGTGGAAGGCTTGCTGAAGGCGAACTACCGCGATGGCTCGGACTTGGAAGGCGATTTCACCGCAACGGCTGGTCTGTTGGTCAATTTCAATGAGACCTGGGGCATGAGCGGCGAAGTGGAGTTTGATGACAGCGCCGAGATCTACACCGTGGGCTTGCGCGCGCGCTTCTGATTCATCGCAGCACGCTTGCTTCGTGCGATACGCAACGCCCAGCTTCGGCTGGGCGTTTGCTTTTTGGCGACGCTTGTAGGCTTTGGCTGCGCCTTCAAGTAGAGTGCGCCCGCCCGCCGAAACTGCGGCGCGCAGGACGTTTTTCTACTAAGGAGTTCCAATGCTTCGTTCAATGATTGCCGTGGCTGCACTTGCCGCGATGCCGCTGGCCGCTCAGGCCGAATCCCCCAGCTATTTCTATCTTGAAGGTGGCGTGGCCCGCGCCGACCAGTACGGCGACAGCCTCGACGGCTTCGGACTGAAGGGCTCTATGGCCTTCGGTGAGCGCTGGTACGGCTTTATCGACTTTAACCAGACTGAGTTTGATGAAGGGCGCAGCATCGACCTCATCACTCAGACCCCGATCCTGCTTGGCGCGGGTTATCGCTTGCCTCTATCGGAGCGCACGGATCTCGTCTTTGAAGGCGGCTACTTGGGTCTCAATAGCGAGATCCTCGGCACCGACTACCAAAACGATGGTATTCGCGGTGCGTTTGGTGTGCGCAGCCGCCTGGCGTCGCACTTCGAGATTGAGGTCAAGGCAACCAGTTCGTGGGTCGAGAACATGGACACTGTGTTCGGTGTCTACGCCGGCGCGTTGGTGTCGTTCAACGAGAATTGGGGCGCCACCATCAGCTACCACAAGAATGCGTATGACTTTTCGGTGTTTGCTGACGGCGGCGAAGTGGACGTCGCGCAGATCGGTCTGCGCTACAGCTACTGAGTGAAGCGCGCTTACTCGCGATACGCGGGTTTGGTGCTTGATCGATCGACGCCCGGCTTCCGTCGGGCGTCGTTTTTTCGCCCCGCTGATTCGCGCGGCGTCGGGAATTCTGCAGTCCGGAAGCGCTATGCGTGCTGTGCTCCTTACGCAGCGCTGAACAACGCGACTGCGCAGGCTTGATTCGCGAAGGCTGCATCGCCATCTTGCCCGCTCCCTCGCACTAGTGAGGGAGCCCCACACAAAAGAAGAAATCAAAATCCAATGAAGAACACCCTTATCGCCCTTGCCCTTCTGGCCGCACTCCCTTTGTCGGCGCAGGCTGCAGAGCGCAGCAATACGTTCGTTGAACTCAACTACAGCCGCGTTCAGTCGGTTGCTGACGGCTTTGCTGCTCGTGGCTCGTTCGAAATCGCCGACTCTGGCTTCTACGCCTTGGCCGGCTATACGAATGTCGACCCGGCTGCCATCGTTGGCGACGGCGTAGACGTCGACACCTGGTACGTGGGCGGTGGCTATGCCTACACGCTGAACGAGCAGTTCGATCTGATCGGCGAAGGCGTCTACAACCGTCACGACATCGCGGGCTTGGGTGACATCGACGGCCACAAGCTGTCTGCTGGTGCGCGCGCATCGTTCGGTGAGCACCTCGAAGCTTTGGTGAAAGCCAACTACACCGAGACCGACCTGACCCCGGGTCAGTACAGCGGCACCGTCGGCTTGAACGTGAAGCTTGATGAGCGCATTTCTGCTTTGACCGAAGTGGAGTTCTTTGAGCGTGGCAACCGCGCTGCCACGGTCGGCGTTCGCTTCAACTTCTGATTTGCGGCGCCCTCGAGGCGAATCGCGAACTAAGAAAAAGCCCGGCAATCGCCGGGCTTTTTCGTGGAACTTGCACAACGGCATCAACCGTCGCGAAACAAGCTCTCGGGATACTCGGGCTTCTGTTCGCGGGCCAGCAATTCTTTCAGGCCTTCCACCGGCGTGATCTCGCCATGCAGCACGCGCTGCACTTGGTGGCTGATCGGCAGGTCGATGCCGTGCGCTTGCGCTTGGCGCATCACTTCATCGGCGGTTTGCACCGATTCCACCACTTGGCCAATCGCAGCAACGGCTTCGGCAATGGTTTGACCGCGGCCCAGTGCTAGGCCCAAGCGGCGGTTGCGCGAGAGGTCGCCGGTGCACGTCAGCACGAGATCGCCTACGCCAGCCAAGCCCATCAGGGTCTCGGGACGCGCACCGAGTGCGGCACCCAAGCGCAGCATCTCGTTCATGCCGCGCGTAATCAGGCCGGCGCGGGCGTTAAAGCCGAGACCCATGCCATCGGCCACGCCCGTGGCGACGGCCAGCACATTCTTCATCGCGCCACCCAGCTCGGCGCCGAGCATGTCGGTGCCGGTGTAGGCACGAAACGCGGGGCCATGCAGTTTTTCAGCCACGGCTTGCGCGAAATCAGCATCGTCGGAGTGCACGGTCACGGCCGTGGGCAGGCCCTGCGCGACTTCTTTGGCAAACGATGGTCCGGTCACGATGGCCAAAGGCACATCGGGGCCCAAGGCTTCTGCAGCCACTTCATGAAGAAAACGCCCAGAGCCCGGTTCAAAGCCCTTGGTGGCCCAAGCCACGCCGCAGCCCTTGGGTCGCAGTGGCGCGAGTCGCTTCAAGGTCTCGGTAAAGGCATGACTGGGCGTGACCACCAGCAGCATCGAAGCGCTGCGAATCGCGCCTTCAAAATCAGTCGTCGCCGCCAATGAAGCAGGCAGAACAACGCCCGGCAGATACCGGGCGTTCTCATGACGGGCGTTGATGCCCTCGACTTGGGCCGCATCGCGACCCCAAAGCAGGGTGGGGTGGCCCTGCCGCGCCATTTGCGCGGCAAGGGCGGTGCCCCAAGACCCCGAACCCAGCACCACCACGGGTGCGACCGTGCTCATGCTGGGCGCGCTCGGGTTCAGGCCGAACCGGCGGCTGGAGCGGCCATGCCCGACTTCAGCTGGTCGGCGCGGCGACGCAGGCTTTCGGCGTAGATGGCTTCAAAGTTGATCGGCTGCAGGTAGAAGGGCGGGAAACCGCCGGCCTGAATCAGCTCGGACGCCAGCTGACGGGCGTACGGGAACAGCACGTTCGGGCAGTAGGTGCCGAGCATGAAGTCGAGATTGCGCTCGTCGAAGCCGGTCATGGCGAAAATGCCCGCCTGCTCCAACTCAACGATGTACACCGTCTTGTCGCCGAGCTTGCAGGTCAGGTTGATGCCCAGCACGACTTCATAGACGTCGTCGGCCAACTTGCCCACTTTCTGGTTCAAGTTGAGGTTCAGGTCCGGATTGCCCTGCTCGTTGAACACCATCGGGGTGCCCGGAGCTTCGAAGGACACGTCCTTGACGTAGACCTTCTGGATAGCGAACTGGGCCTGCGAGGGCAGGGCTTCGGCGCCAGCGGCGCCATTGGTGATCTCATCAGCCACGGGTGGAACTCCGGAACAGGAAGTGAAGGGATAGCGGGCCAGTATCTCACGCGCCGCAGAACGGGGTGGGGGCGCACCAGCGCCAAGGCAAGGGGGCGGGCGCCGCCTGAGCCGAGGTTAGCGGCCTTTCGTGACCGGCAGGTCGGCTTGGCGCCAACCGGCGATGCCGCCCTCGAGCACCGAAACCTTCTTGAAGCCGGCCTTGATCAGGCGCTTGGCGGCGTCACCAGCGGTGTTGCCAGCGCGGCAGATCACAATGACCGGGCGCTCCATCGCCTGCTTGAGTTTGGCGTTCTTCAGGGGGTCAAAGTCGGACATTGGCGCCGAAATGGAGCCAAGAATGTGGGCTTTCGAGAAATCAGCCGCCGGCGAGACATCGACCAGAAGGGCGTCTTCGCGGTTCATGAGCAGCGTGGCCTGAGCCGGGCTGATCGAGGCAAAGCCCGAGAACAGGCGCCGGACCTCGGCCACAATCAGTGCGGCCGTGAGGCCCAGAAAGGCCAGGCTGAGGATGGGCGACGATTGCGCGAAGGCGTAAAGCTGATCCCAGGACATCGGGCGCTCGGTTGGGCTAGGGGCGCGCATTATCCGCTGCCCGCGCGCTGTGGGCCAGCGCAACCGTTCTTTTTAGCGCTTAGCGGTCTTGGGCGAAGTTGGGTAGGCCTTCGATCTGCCACCACTTCTGCGCTTCTTCGTCGTAGCGCCAGCTTTCGCGCACGCGCACCACGCGCTCTGCCTGCGTGTGGCGATTCACGACGCGCAATTCCACTTCGCGGGCCACGCCACCGTCGGGCGTAGGCAGGCTGGCCACCACGGTGTAGCTGGTGACTTGGACTTGCTTCAGCCGTTCCAGCTCGAAATCGGAGAGCGGCTTGGTTTGGCGCGTCTTCGGGTCGATCGCGTCGTACGCCGCTTCAAAATTGTTCCAGCGAATGGCGCCGGAATAGTCGTAAAGCGTTCGCTCAAGCGCATCGGCGCGTGTGCCGGTGCCGCTGGCGCAGCCGGTGGAAGACAGGGCCGAAAGCAGAACGGCGGCAGCGATAGCAATGGGGCGAAGGGCGTTCATGGCCCGAGTATGTCAGCGCTTTGCGACGGCGGCATAGCGACCGCGCAGGCTGGTGACCAGCTGGCCTTCAGCATTGCGTGCTGAAGCCTCCATCACGATGCCGCCGCGACCGCGTTCGGCAAGTTTGCCGATCAGCGCCTCGATGGCTTCGGCATCGGGAACCGGCGCCTCGGCCACCAAGTCGCCATACAGCGGTGCGAGATAGCGCAGCTCGCTATCCGCAATGTAGACATCCGCCTGAATTCCGCGCGCGTGCAGGGCGCTTTCCAAAGCACCCCATGCGGCCAAAGTGAGCAGGCTGGCCAAGCTGCCGCCAAATGCACAGGCCTTATCGTTGACGTTCAATGCGAGCGGCGCGCCCAAGCGAAGCACTTGCGCATCGAGATGAAGAACACGAACGCCTTGGGCCAACACGGGCGGCATGGCGTCGAGCAGGGTCTGCAAACGTTCGACTGGATTGGGCATGAGCAAGGCGGGCGCTGTGCGAAAGTAAGGCCATGAATCAGAAGCAGCCGCCCTCACCAACGCTCTGGTCGCTGCGGCCGGCGGGCGAGCATGCGGCGCTGCGTCGGTTGCTGCAAGCCAAGGGCCTGCGCCTGCGCGCCTTGTCGACGGTGCGACTGCTTGGCCGGCCGGCGGATGAGGGGCTGACCCGCGCGCTGGCTGCCGATTTGCGGGTGTTCACCAGTCCGGCGGCGGTGCGTTTCGCAGCAAAGTTGGCGGTTCTTTCAGAATCCGGGCCGATCAACATTGCCGTGGGTGAAGGAACCGCGCGCGCGCTTCGGGCGGCGGGTGTTCAGGACCCGATCGCGCCCGTGCGCATGGACAGCGAAGGGGTGCTGGCCCTGCCTGCTCTGGTCCAATTGCAAGGCAAGAGCGTCGGTTTGTTCACCGCACCCGGTGGGCGTGGGCTGCTGCCGACCGCCTTAGAAGAGCGTGGTGCCCGTGTCTGCCGTGCCGATGTGTATGCGCGTCTCGCATTGCCGCTGAAGGCGCGGACGCTGGGCGCGTTGGCTGACGACGACACGGCCATTTTGCTGGCCAGCAGCACCGAAGCATTGGGCCACCTGCGGCGTCGCCTCGCGCATTTGGCGCCGCTCAAGCGTGATGCTGTTTTGGCGAGGCCCTTGGTGGTGAGCAGCGCGCGGCTTGGCCTGTGGGCCAAGGAGCAAGGTTTTCAGCAGGTGCTTGTCGCCGAGAACGCGCGACCTGAAGCCCTTTGCCATGCTGCGCTGAGCTTAGTTGCAGGCCGATCGCTGAAGTGACGATCTAGAGAAGACGCGGGCGCGCGACTGTGCAGCGCATACAATTGCGCATCGGCCGCCCCCTCGCGGCCCAAGCACCGAAACCACGATGGATCGACCGTCCCGCCAACCCTTTTTCCTGTTCGCTGCGGTCGTATTGGCCGCGGGCATGGGTGCGCTTGCATGGTGGTGGTGGCCTAAGCCCTCGACGGAGCCGGATCCCTTGGCGGCCTCGTCGCTGGATCAGCGCTTGTTGGGTGTTGAGCAGGCCCTAGCCAGCTTGAAGCGTGGGCAGTCCCGTAACGAGCAGCGCCTCGCCGATTTGGAAGCACGAAGCAAAGTGCTTCGCGACGAAGTGCTTGGCTTGGGGCAGCGCGCCGCCTTGGTTGAAGAGACCGTGCAACAAGTGAGCGCAGGCTCCGGTTCGGCACCCGGTACGCGCCTGCGTCTGGATGAAGTGGACTTGCTGCTTTCCTTCGCTGAAGCGCGCTTGACCCTATCTGGCGATGTGGCGGGTGCTCGGCGTGCTTACGAAATCGCCGATGGCCTGCTGTCTGCGTTGACCGCACCGCAGTTCGTCAATCTGCGGCAAAGCCTAGCGCAGGAACAGGCGGCTTTGGCGGCGCTTCCGGTCGATCCGCGCATGGCGGTCGAATCGGGCATTCAGAGCTTTGAAGCGGCTCTCGCGACCTTGGAAACCGTCCCGGCGCCCGCAACGGATGCTGCGCCTGCAACGCCGCTGAACCGGCTCATGGATGCGCTGGTGGATGTGCGCCCGCGCGGCGTGGATGAATTATTGGCGCCTGCTGATCGTCAGCGCGGTGATGCCGCTTTGCGCCTTGAGTTGGGTTTGGCGCGCTTGGCTTCAGAACGACGCGATCAGGAAGGTTTGAATGCTGCGCTGGCACGCGCGGCTGTTTGGGCGAAACGCCTGTATGCGCCGAGCGGTGAGTTGGAAAAAGCCGTCACGGAGTTGCAGGCGCTTGCGCAGCCGCCGCTGGTCGCGGATGCGCCTGTGCTGGGCAGCACCTTGGCCCAGTTGCGTGCGCAGCGGCGAGCTGAGGGCGCACCGTGAAGCTTCTGCCCTGGCTGATCCTTGGGCTGTTGCTTGCCTTGTTGGGCGGCTTCGGTTGGCAGTTGTTGCGTGAGCAAGATGGGCTGTTGGTCCTGCAGTGGGGCGACAAAGTCATCAGCATGCGCGCCGAAGTGGCCGCGCTGTTCTGGCTGGCCATCACTGCCATGGCCTTGGTGTTGTTGGCACTGATTCGTTTGCCCTTTCGCGCTGTTCGTCGCTACAGCCGACGCTTGGCGCGCGAACGATTGGGAAATGGCTTGCTGGCCCTGCAGCAAGGCCGTCCTGAGCGTGCTGAGCATCTTCTGTCCCTCGCGGCACGACGCAGCATCATCGACCGTGTGCCCGCTTTGCTGCATGCAATTGCCGCGGCGAAATCGGCGGGTTTGGTCGAACGCCTGCGCACCCATCGCATTGCGCTGGCGAAACTTGATCCCATGACCGCTGCACTGGAGCAGAGCAGTGCATGGCTGGAAGAGGGGCGCACGCTCGAGGCTCTGGCCAGCCTCGACACCGTGGCTGCTCGCACCACCTTGCCTCCGGCGGGCGTGTTGCTGCGTGCGGAAGCTCTGGCGCGTCAAGGACGGGCCGACGAAGCCCTGCCCACCATTGCGCGTTTGCGAAGTGAGCGTGGCACTGACGCAGCTGTGCTCAGTGCGCTGGAAACTCGGCTTGCGGAAACGTCCTTGGCCGATGCCCAAGAGGCAGGCACTTTGCTAATTCGTTGGAAAGGCTTGCCCCCTTCACTGCGAGCGCAGTCCACAGTCCTTACAGCGTTCGCTGCACGTGCCAGCAGTCTGCATGTGGAAGCGCAGGCAGCGCAGGCGCTGGCCGATGCGCTCGACGCGCAGTGGGATGAGTCCGTGGCGCTGGCTTTGGGCGAGTTGCCCGGTTTCGCTGGTGATGAGCGCTTGGCTCGCGCCGAGGCCTGGCTGGTCGCGCGTTCCACCTCGCCTGCCTTGCTGCTGACGCTGGCGCGTTTGTGCATGCGCAAAGATCTGCCGGCGAAAGCCGAGGCATTTTTCCACCGCGCGATCGCCCAGGGTGCAGGCGGTGCCGCGTGGGAGGGCTTGGGCGATCTGATGGCCAGCTTGAACGACAGTCGTGCGGCGGTGGCCTACGCCAATGCCTTGCGCGTGGTGCGGGCCGAAATGCCCCTGTCATTCCCCGGACGCGGGATTCGCGAGCGCATCGGCGATGCGGCGGCAGGCGAAGAGCGTGATGAATTTGGCCACCCGCGTTTGCCCGCGCCGTAGACTCGGCGCCCATGAGCGAACGCGCGCCCCTGCTGATTCCCGATTCCGAGTTGGAGGAGCGCTTCGTGCGCAGCTCCGGCCCGGGCGGCCAGAACGTCAACAAAGTGGCCACTGCGGTGGAGCTGCGCTTTGACGTTCGTGCATCGGCCGCCTTGCCCGAAGAAGTGCGTGAGCGAGTGCTGGCCCGTCGCGATCGGCGCATGACAGCCGAAGGGGTGTTAGTGATTCAAGCGCAGCGCTTCCGCACACAGGAGCGCAACCGCGAAGACGCGCGCCAACGCTTGCAGGCCTTGATCGAGGCCTGCCGCGATGCGCCCAAGAAGCGCGTTGCCACACGGCCCACGCGTGGCTCGGTGGAGCGCCGCTTGGGGAGCAAGCGTGAGCGCGCACAGATCAAGCGGGAACGAACCTCACGCCGCTGGGAGCGAGAACCATGAGTGCTTTGCTCCCCGAACGAACCTCCACAAATCATTCGCCGGTGTTGTCACTGCCGCCCAGCGCGCCTCGTGCAGGAACACTGAAGATTTGGCAGTGGATTGCTACGGCTCTGCTGCGAGCGAGCGGCTGGCATATGCGTGGCGCGTGGCCTGATGTGCCGCGCATGGTCATCATCGCGGCGCCGCACTCCTCCGCATGGGACGCGGTGTGGGGTTTCGCGGTGAAGTTGGCGATGAATATGGCCATCGTCTTCATGGGCAAGAAAGAGATTTTTGTCGGGCCACTGGGTTGGTACTTGCGCCGAATGGGCGGCGTGCCGGTGGATCGCGCCGCGCCCGTGGGTGTGGTGGATCAGGCCATCGCGCGCATCCGCGAGTCCGAGCGCATCTGGTTCACTTTGGCGCCAGAAGGCACGCGTCGACGGGTGGAGAAGTGGAAGCCGGGCTTCTGGAAGATTGCTCGCGGTGCCAATGTGCCGGTGTGCTGCGTCGCGTTTCATTTCCCCGGGAAGTACATCGAGGTGGGTCCCACCTACGAGATGACCGACGACTACGAGGCCGACCTGGCGCGCATTCGCGCTTGGTATGCGCCCTTCCAAGGGAAGCATCGCGGCACTTAGATCGGGCGTTTCCCGCGCTGTTGCAGTGTCGGAATGCGGCGTTGCGCCCTGACTCTTGAGCAAGCACTGCCCCGCGTTCACCGTGAGCGCATGAGCACCTCATCTCCTGTCACTCCCGCCGCGTTGCACGCGCGCCATGTCGTGCGTCTGACCGCGGGCATGCCCACCTCGGACGGTGCCGGCGTCAAGCTCACGCGCTTGATCGGCTCGCCGCAGCAGCCGCCCATCGACCCCTTCTTGATGCTCGATGCGTTTGGAACCGAGCGCCCGCAGGACTACATCGCCGGGTTTCCTTCGCATCCGCATCGCGGCTTTGAAACCGTGACCTACATGCTCGCGGGCCGAATGCGCCACCGCGACAATCATGGCGGTGAAGGCCTGTTGGTGCCGGGCAGCGTGCAGTGGATGACCGCCGGGCGCGGCATCGTGCACTCCGAAATGCCGGAGCAGATTGAAGGCGAAATGCGCGGCTTTCAGCTGTGGGTCAATCTGCCGGCGAAGGACAAGATGCAGGCGCCGCGTTACCAGGACATCGCACCTGAGCGCATTCCTTCGGTCACGTTTTCGGGTGGCGAAGCGAAGGTGATTGCAGGCCAATTCTTGGGCGCAGAAGGCCCGGTGTCGGCGGTGGCAACGCAGCCCTTCTTTATCGATGTGCGTTTGGATGCGGGCGCTGCGCTGGATATCCCGCTGCAGCGCGGACACAGCGCGTTCGTCCACGTGTTTGGCGGTGCATTGGTGTTGCCGGCATCGGGCGGCGAAACACGCGTCGCAACCGGCCAGTTGGCGGTGCTTTCGGATGGCGATGGCTTGGCACTTCGTGCCGAATCTGCGGGCGCGCGTTTCATCGTGGTGGCGGGCCAGCCGATTCGCGAGCCTGTGGCTTGGCATGGCCCGTTCGTGATGAACACCAACGAAGAGATTCGCCAAGCCATTGCTGACTATCAGGCGGGCAAGTTCTGAGCGACGCGGTACGCGCTTGCCCCGACCTGCCCGCAGTTCGCCACACCTGAAAACGTCTCGTCGTACTGACTCGTTATGATGACGTGAGCGCGCAGCCCCTTGGCTGCGGCCTGTCGCGAGAGCCCCCGATGAGCGTCAACGGCGAACCCACCCCCTCTTCTTCCCGTTGGCAGGCCGTGTTTGGCCAATGGCAGCCGCCGGGCTGGTTAGGTCACGCACTGCGATGGTTTGGAGCAAACCCCAAGCAGCGCGTGGCACTGCCCCTCGTGGTGTTGGCGCTCGCTGCGGGGGCAGGCTGGTGGTTTACCCGCGACGTACCACCGCCGCCTGACGCCATTTCGGTGTCTGTTGAGGCGCCCGGAAAAACCGACTACAGCACCACGCCGATCTCGGTACTGCCTTTGCGTCTGCGGTTTTCCGAGTCGGTCGCCGCGCTGGACGCGGTAGGCGCCGAGCCCGGCAGCGCCAAGCCCGTTGAAGGTGTGACCTTGTCGCCTGCTATTGCGGGACGCTGGGTGTTTGAAGACGACAAGACCTTGGCCTTTACGCCGGCAGAAGACTGGGCCGTGGGGCAGGACTACACGCTGCAGATCGACACGAAGAAGGCGCTAGCACCGGATCGCATACTCATTGAATCCGAATGGACCTTCGCCAGTGCGCCGTTTGCCTTGAGCATTGATAGCGCGGAGTTCTACCAAGACCCCGAAACACCGACCTTGAAGCGCGCGGTTTGGGCTTTCTCGTTCTCGCACCCGATCAGTCTTGAAAGCCTGTCCTCGCGCTTGAGTCTGGCCGCCGAAGATTCCGCAGGGCGCGCCTTGAAAGGCATCGAGCCCGAAGTGCGCAGCAGCGAAGACGGTTTGAAGGCTTGGGTGCAGACCAGCCCACTTTCCGTGCCGGAAAACGGCGGCTTGGTGAAGCTGGTGTTGGCCGAAGGCGCGCAGAGCCGCATCGAAGGCCCGGGCCGAGCTGGCGCGCAGGAAAGTCGTGTGGATCTGCCTTCGCTGTACAGCGTGGCGCTCAACAGTGCCGAGGCACTGGTGGTCGATAACGCCAGCGGCGAGCCCGAGCAGGTGCTGATGCTGCAATTCAACGACACGCTGAAGGACGATGACGTCGCCGCAAAGCTGAAGGTGTGGCTCTTGCCCGAGCGCTTTGTGCCGAGCCCTGCACGGCCAAGCAACGCCAGTGATTCGCGCCAGCAGCAGGTGCCTTTCCCTTGGTACGACGGCGAAGTGGACGCGGCGGCATTGAAAGCCGCCACCTTGCTGCGCAACGAGCTTCTGCCGGGCGAGCGCGAGTGGGTCGACACGCACAGCTTCCGTTTCTCTGCGCCGCCGGGTCGGCGTTTGTGGATTGAGTTGCCCAAGGGCATGAAGAGCTTCGGCGGCTTCATGCTGGGCCAGCCGCAACGCCGTTTGTTGGTGGTGCCGGAATACCCCAGTCTGCTGCGCTTTGTGGGCGATGGCGCATTGCTCTCGCTGCGCGGCGAGCGTCGCGTGAGTGTGGTGGCGCGCAATGTGGCGAACGCGCGTCTTGAGATTGGTCGCGTGGTGCCCGAGCAATTGCAGATGTTGGTGTCGAGCAATGAAGGCCGCTTCCAAGAGCCGTCGATGTGGCGCATCGACGAAGACCAGTTGGTGGAGCGCTTCGAAGAAACGCTGTCCTTGCCCACGAATGAACCCGCCAAGGCTAACTACCGTGGCGTGGACTTGAGCGCCTATTTCAATGCGCAGCAGCGCGGTGTGTTCCTGCTCAGCCTGCGGCAGATGACCGAAGACGAAGCGCAACTCACGCCTCGCGAACGCTTGGATCGCAATGCCGGTACGCAATCCGATGCCCGCTTGGTGGTGCTCACCGATTTGGGTGTGCTGTCGAAGCGTGAACTGGACGGCAAGCGCCGCGTGTTCGTGCAGAGCTTGGCGAATGGCACGCCCGTCGCGGGTGCGCGCGTGGCTGTGGTGGCGCGCAATGGTCAGGTGGTGGTGGGTGCAATCACCGATGCCGATGGCATGGCCCTGTTGCCGAACTTCGATCCCTTCGTGCGCGAGCGCACGCCGGTGCTGCTGCAAGTGACCAATGGCGAAGACATGAGCTTCCTGCCGTTGGATGAGTGGGCACGACAGCTCGACACCTCGCGCTTCGATATTGGCGGCGAAGTGAATGTGGTCGATCCCGGAACGCTGAGCGCAGTGCTGTTTTCGGACCGTGGCCTGTATCGCCCAGGTGAGACCGTCCATCTCGGCGCCATCCTTCGCGCTGCCGAGTGGTCGCGCACGCCCGTGGGCGCGCCGATGGAAATCGATGTTCTCGACCCCGCCGGAAATCTGGTGCATCGCGACACGCTGCGCTTCGGTGCTGCGGGCTTTGAAGGCTACGACTTCACGCCACCGGAATCCGGTCCCTCGGGCACCTGGATGGCGCAGCTTTACTTGAAGGGCAAGAGCGAGAACGAACGCAGCTTGGTGGGCAGTACTAGCGTGCAAGTGCGTGAGTTCCAGCCCGATACCTTGCGTGTGAAGTTGGCGCTGTCGCAGCCGGCGGAAGCGGGTTGGGTGCGGCCCGAAGACTTGAAGGCTTTGGTGGCGGTTGAAAACCTCTTCGGCACAGCGGCACAGGATCGCCGGGTGAGTGGACAGTTGCGGCTCACGCCCAGCGTGCCCGCGTTCGCAGCGTGGCCGGGCTATCGCTTCAGCGATCCGAACACAGCAGGCGAGGGCGTGCAGCAAGCCTTGGAAGATGTTCGCACCGACAGCGAAGGCAAGGCCGAATTCGCCTTGGGCTTGGAGCAATACGAGCGCGCCAGTTACCGCTTAGATCTGCTGGTGCGTGCCTTCGAGCCCGGTAGTGGCCGCGGTGTGGCCGGCACTTTGCGCGCCCTGGTGTCCGATCAGCCCTATCTCGTGGGCATCAAAGCCGCCGATGGCTTGGGCTACGTAAACCGCGCTTCGGCCCAATCGGTCGAGGTCTTGGTCCTGGGCCCCAATGGCCAACCGATGGCGGTTGAAGGCCTTTCCGCGGTGCGCATTGAGAAGCGCATGGTCTCGGTGCTGACGCGCGGTGATGACGGGCTGTACCGCTTCGTGTCGCGCGAGCGCCGCGAAGAGAAAGACCGCAAGGCTCTCGCGGCGAAGGTAGGCAAGCAGACGGTTGCGTTGGACACGTCGGCGCCCGGCGATTTCGAGTTGCAGATCGTGGATCGCGACGGCCGCGTGCTGAATACGCAGTCGTGGACGGTGGTAGGCGATGCCAACCTGAGTCGCTCACTGGAGCGCAATGCCGAGTTGGAAATCAGCCTGTCGAAGCCGAGCTATGCGCCCGGCGAAGAGATCGAAGTGTCGTTGCGCGCGCCGTATGCCGGAGCCGGCCTCATCACGATTGAGCGCGACAAGGTGTATGCGCAGCAATGGTTCAAGACCAGCACCACCAGCACCGTGCAGCGCATTCGCTTGCCCGAAGGCTTGGAAGGCAACGCGTACATCAGCGTTAGCTTCTTGCGCGACCCGAGCAGCGAGGAGATCTACACGAGCCCCTTGTCGTGGGGCATTGCGCCGTTTGCGATTGATCGCACGGCGCGCCAGTTGCCGCTCACCTTCACCGTGCCGGCCAAGGCGCGACCGGGTCAGCCGCTGAGCCTCAGCGTGGATGCCGGTGGCCCCGCGCGCGTGGCGGTGTTCGCGGTGGACGAAGGCATTCTGCAAGTGGCGGGCTATCGCGTGGGCGATCCGCTGGATCAGTTCTTCGCCAAGCGCATGCACCAAGTGGACAGCGCGCAGATCCTGGATTTGCTGCTGCCCGAGTTCAGCCGCATCGTGGGCAATGCCGCACCGGGCGGTGACGGTGAGGGTGCGGGTGCGCGCCATCTCAATCCGTTCAAGCGCAAAGGTGAGAAGCCTGCCGTGTGGTGGTCGGGTGTGGTGGATATCGAGGGCGCGAAGACCTTCAGCTTCACGCCGCCGGATCATTTCAACGGCGAGTTGCGCATGGTCGCCGTGGCGGTCACCGCCGAGCGCATCGCGCTTCGCGAAGACAAGACCACGGTGCGCGGTGACTTCGTGCTGACGCCGACGTTGCCAACGCATGTGGCACCGGGCGATGAGTTCGAAGTTCCGGTGGGCATTTCCAACACCATTGAAGGCGCCACCACGCCCGCAAACGTAGCCCTGCAAGTAACTCTGCCGCCTGCGCTCTCGCTCGTCGGTGCTGCACCTGCGCCCATTGTGTTGAAGCCCGGCGAAGAGAAAGTGCTGACTGTGCGCTTGAAGGCCGCGCAGGCACTGGGCGCGCAGGCCATTACTCTGCGCGCATCGAGTGGTCGCTTCGCCGCGCAACGCAGGCTGGAGGTCTCGGTGCGGCCCTTGGTGCCCAGCACCACGACGGTGGCGGTGCAGCGCGTGTCGCGCAATACAGCCTTCACCGACATGCGCAGCATGTTCAACGAACGTGCGCAGCGTCGCTTGGCGGCGTCCACCTCGCCGCTGGTGGGCTTGGTGGGCCTCGACACTTGGCTGGGCGATTACCGTTACAGCTGCACAGAGCAATTGGCCAGCAAGGCACTGCCGGGCTTGGTGCTGCGTTCGCATCCGGCTTTCGGCCGCGCCCATGGCGATGGTGATTTGAGCGGTTTGTTCAACACCTTGCGCAGCCGCCAGAACGGCGAGGGCGGTTTCGGCTATTGGACTGCCATGGCGGATGTGGACACCTACGTTTCAGCCTACGCCACGCTGGTGCTGGTGGAAGCGCGGGAACGTGGCGAACGTGTGCCCGGCGATCTGCTGGAGCGCGCCAATCAATGGTTGGCACAGGCTGCAGTGGATCGCAGCCGCAACGATCTGCACAGCCTGCGTGCGCGTGCATTGGCGGTGTACCTGCAGGTGCGCCAAGGCGAATCGGCAGGCAATGCACTGGCCGCGTTGGTGGAGCAACTCGAGCGCGATCAACCCAAGCTGTGGCGCGATGATCTGGCCGGCATGCTGGTGGCTGCGAGTTATCAGGGCCTGCAGCAAACTGCAGCGGCAGCGCCTTTGGCGCGGCGCGCTCGCGAGTTGGCCAACACCAAGCCCAAGCCCTGGCGCGAGATGAGTGCGGCCGAGCGCGAGGCCTTCTATCAGGCGGGCGGCTTTGGTGATTTCTACGATCCCACCGGTGCGCAGGCGTGGCGCCTGTATCTGCTGGGCAAGCACTTCCCCGAGCAAGCGCGCTTGCTGACTGAAGACGCCGTGGGCGTGATTCTGCTGCCGATGCAGGAGCAGGGCTTGAACAGCTTGAACGCTGCGCTCTCGGTCTTGGCCTTGGATGCATTGGGTGGTCAGGCCGAAGCACCTGTGCGCTTCGAACAGGAAACGGCGAAGGGCAAAGCCGCGTTTGGACAAACGCAAGGCGGTGTTCTTGCTGGCAGTTACGGCGGTGACGCCAAACGCCTGATGGTGCTGCCGGAAGCGGGCAAGACCGTGTGGGTGGCGCGTACTGAGCAAGGCTTCGACCGCGCGGCGCCGGCGGCCGAGCAAGGCAAGGGCATTGAAGTGCAGCGCGATTTCCTCGATGCCGAAGGCAAGCCCACGACCACCGTGGTGCAAGGCGAAGAACTGACCGTACGCCTGCGCGTGCGTGGCGAAGGCTGGGACAACGTGGCGCTGCTTGATCTGTTGCCCGGTGGCTTTGAAGTGGTGCTCACGCCACCTGCTGCGGCCGAAGCGCAAGGCAGCGCGAGCAACGATGCCGAAGGCGAAGGCGGCGCTGCAGAAGCCAATCAGCCGGCGGTGCCGGTGTTGGCTTTGGCCGAATCCACCTTCTATCCGGTGCATGAAGAAATCCGCGAAGACCGCGTGGTGCTGTACGGCAGCATGGCGCGCGACATGCAGGAGTTCCGCTACCGCATCCGCGCCACTGCAACGGGCACCTTCCAAGTGCCGCCCGCGTTCGCCGAGCACATGTACCGCAGTGGCGTGATTGCACGTGGAGGCCCCGCAGGAAGCATCACCGTGACGGCGCCGCAGCGGTGAGTTCGCGCCCATGATGTCCAAGCGAAGGGCCCGCATCGTGCGGGCCCTGTTGGCGGTCATGGCGCTGCTGGTTATCACGTTGGTGGTCGTGCGTGTTTGGCCGCGACCGCCGCTTTCGGCGGGTGTTCCGGTATCGACCGCGGTGCTCGACCACGAAGGCCGCCTGCTGCGTTTCACGCTGGCCGCCGACGACCGCTATCGCCAGTGGCTGCCGCTGGAGCACATCTCTCCGGTGTTGCGCGAAGCCGTGCTGCTGCACGAAGACCGCCACTTCTACTGGCATCCCGGCGTCAATCCTTTTGCATTGGTGCGTGCCGCTGCCAGCACCTACGGCGGCGGTGCGCGCATTGGCGGCTCCACGCTCACTATGCAGCTGGCGCGACTGCGTTGGCGTCTGGAGACACGCAGCGTGCCCGGCAAGTTGGTGCAGATGGCGCGCGCTCTACAGTTGGAAGCGCAGTACTCGAAGGACGAGATCTTCGAGGCCTATCTCAATCTCGCGCCCTACGGCGGCAACATCGAAGGTGTGGGTGCTGCGGCGCGCATTTACTTTGATGTCCCTGCACGTGATTTGTCTCTGCCTGAAGCTTTGGCCTTGGCGGTGATGCCGCAGGCGCCGAATCCGCGCGGGCGTTTTGTGCGCGATGCGCGCGGTGTGATCACACTGGGTCAAAGCTTGCAGGCGGCGCGCCAGCGCTTGTATGCGCGCTGGGCGCAACAGCACGGCGAAGATGCCGAGATGGCCGCGCGCATGGCTTTGCCTCTCCGATTGCGGCCCACATCGCGCCTGCCGTTTCTAGCGCCTCATTTCGTTGATCGCGTTCTCGCCGCGCAGCGTTTGAAGGGGGCCAGGCCGCCTGAATTAGCCACGCCCTTGGACACACGCCTGCAGCGTTTGGTCGAGCGCCGCGTGCGCGCGCATCTGCAGCGCGAGGCCGCGCGTGGCTTGGATAACGCCAGCGTACTCATCGTGGACAGTCGCGACATGGGCGTGGTGGCGCTGATGGGTTCGGCTAATTGGTTTGATGCGCGCATTGCCGGCCAAGTGAACGGCACGGCCGCGCAGCGTTCGCCGGGCTCCACGCTCAAGCCTTTCATCTACGCCTTGGCCATCGACCAAGGCCAGCTGCATCCGGCGACGGTGCTGCGCGATGTGCCCAGTGCTTATGGCGCGTACACGCCGGAAAACTACGACGGCCGATTCAGCGGTCCCGTCACGGCCACCGAAGCTTTGAACCGCAGTCGCAACATTCCGGCAGTCACGGTGGCGTCGCGTCTTCGCCATCCGGATTTGTACGACCTCTTGCGCGACTCGGGCGTACGGCGCTTAAAAACTGCCGAGCACTACGGTTTGGCCTTGGTGTTGGGCGGCGGCGAAGTCAGCCCCGAAGAACTCGCACGCTTGTATGCCTTGCTGGCACGCGACGGCCGCCTGCGCCCGCTGCGTTTTCGCAGTGAAGATCCAGAGGAAAGGGGAACCGCCACGCTCAGCCCCGAAGCGGCGTTCATGACGCTCGACATGCTGCGCCGTAATCCGCGCCCCGGCAGCGCCTTGGCCAGCGATTTGGCGCAGTGGCCCATTGCGTGGAAAACCGGCACCAGTTGGGGCTTCCGCGATGCATGGACGGCGGGCGTGGTCGGGCCCTACGTGGTCGTGGTGTGGATGGGCCATTTCGATGGCAAGCCCAATCCTGCATTGATCGGTGTGGAAGCCGCTGCTCCGCTGTTTTTTTCCATCGCCGATGCCATGCGCGCCGAAGGCTTCGAGGTCGCGCCACAGCGCACCACCGCATCGCGCATCAAACGCGTGCAGGTGTGCCTGGCCAGCGGTGATCTGCCGAACGCGTGGTGCCCCGCCAAAGGCGAGACCTGGTTCATTCCCGGTGTCTCGCCGATTCGCGTCAGCACCGTGCACCGGCCGGTCGCTATCGACACCCGCACCGGGCGCGTGGCCTGCGGCGCGTTCAACCCGGCCACCATGCGCCGCGAGGTTTACGAGTTCTGGCCCAGCGACTTGGCCCGCGTGTTCGCACAAGCCGGCTTGCCCAGACGCAAACCGCCGCCCGGCGCCGATTGCGCGGGGGCTGCCGAGTGGATGGGCAGCGCGCCGCAGATCACCCAGCCCTACCGCGCCACGCGCTACCGCCTGCACTTCGACGGCCGCGAGCAGACCGGCATAGCCTTGGCCGCCACCACCGATGCCGATGCGCGGCAGGTGTATTGGTTTGCGGATGGGGCCTATGTGGGCGAAGCCACGGGCGGCCGAAGTCTGGCGTGGATGCCTGCGCGAGCCGGGCGAATTCGCCTGCGCGCCGTCGATGAGCACGGCCGCAGTGATGAGCGTGAAGTGGTGGTGGAGGCGTATTAGCGGGCCTGTCGTCCCCGTGTCGGGTTCCTGACAGGTCGGTGTCGTCACGCATTGCGGCCTGCGGCACTATGGTTCCGGCTCGCCGCCCACCTCAAACCAGAAGGACACGAGCATGAACATCGACAGCAACCGCCTGCGTGACCTGCGCACCTCGCGCCAGTGGTCGCAGGAGCAGTTGGCCGAATTGAGCGGCCTGAACCTGCGCACCATTCAGCGTCTGGAATCGGGCGCCAAGATTTCCACCGAATCGCTGCGCGCCTTGGCCGCGGTGTTTGAAGTGCCGGCCGAGAGCCTGCTGGTTCGCGATCCCCGCTTCCGCCCCAATGCCCCCAGCCAAGCCGTCCTCGACGCGATGCTGGAGGGTGTGGTGCGCGGCCTCGACTTCACCGGCATCACCCCGCGCCCCGCGTTCTGGTGGTTCGCGCTGGCCGTGGTCATGGTGCTCGGCGTGGGCGAGGCGTTCGCCGAACTGCTCGGCCCGTTTCCGGCCAGGCTGCTCGGCCTGATCGTGCTGCTGCCGTGGATCGCCGCGTGCACCCGTCGCTTGCGTGATGCGGGATTGAGCCCTTGGTGGCAGCTGATCAGCTTGGCGCCGGTGGCTGGCATCTTGGTGCTGCTGTGGCTGCTCACCTTCCCGACTAAAACCGCATCGGAAAGCGAAGCCCACGCCGAGGCCTGATCGCCGCCCTTCGAGCTCAGGGCGCTTCGGCCTTGAAGGCTTCGATGTCGCCTAGAGCCAACTCGGCATTGCGCACGCTTTGCCCGGCGGCATTGGCCTGGAGTGAAGCGGCCCAACTCGGCCGGCGTGCCGCTAAGCGAAAGCCGAGAAACACCGCTGCCGCCGTGACCGCGCCGCTCACCACGAACCAGCCGACCACCTGCGGCTGGTGCGCCCAGATGTCGGCACCCAATGACGCAAAGAGCATCAGCATCACCGGAATCCAGATGAAGCAGCCGGCATACACAAACACCCAGCCATTGCGCGCACGCCAGCGCCGCAAGGTGGCGAGTTGCGTTTGCATCTCGAGTACCGCGGTGCTGAAGCGGATCTTGCGCAGCAGCGCAAGCTCATGCCCCGCCGACGCGATCAACCAAATGGCGTAGGCCTGCACCGTCGCGCCGTACACAATGAACTGCACGCCATGGTCGGCGCGCGGCACCCAGAACAGCACAGCCATCAGCGCGAGCGCGACGCCAAACAGGGCTTGAAGCACTTGGCCTGCCAGCAGCGGGCGCAGCGCTCGAGCGCTCGCCACGGTGCTGCGCTGTTCGGTGGCTTTGCGGCGCAAAGCTAGCAATTCATTCTGTTGTGATTCGATGCGGGCCAAGCGCGCATCCAGCTGGCCCCAAGCGGATTTCATCTCATCGATGTTCATGGCGGTACTCACGTGTTGGACTCCAGTTGTTGGCGGAGTCGGGATTTCAGGCGGTTCAAACGCACGCCCACATTGCTTTCGGAAAGGCCGAGCACTTCGCCGATGTCGCGGTAGCTCACGTCGTCGAGATACAGCAGCAAGAGCGCGCGATTCAGCGGATCAAGCGCGGCCACTACGCGGTGCAAGTCACGCAATTGCGCGTTCTGCTCGGGGCCGGGTTCGGGGCTTTCGGGGTGAAGGTGTTCGTTCTCGCTGTCGTGCAGATCGAGCATCGAACGCGGCACATCCCGCGTGCGCCGCTGCTGGCTCAATGCCAAGTTCAAGCCCACGCGCCACGCCCACGTGCTGAAGGGGCGTTCTTCATCCCATTGCGCAAACACCGCCCACAACTGCGTGGCCATGTCCTGCATCAAGTCGGCGCGATCGGCGGCGCAATGGCTGAAGCCCCACGCAATCTTGCGCAGCAGGCCGTGGTGCGCCTGCAGCAGTGTGGCGAAGCGCGCTTGGCGGGCGTCTAAGTCGAGGGGCATGGCGGAGAGATTGGCGTGCATGCCGGGGTGATATGCAAGGGGAAGCGAGTTCCTTACATCCACCGCAAAACAGGAATCGAAGCGCCCTACCGCTCCGAATGCCCCGCTTCAAACCAATCCTTACGTTGGAACAGGCCCGGCTTGATTAAATCCACGAACGCACGCGATTGCGGCGACAGGGTTTTGCCCTTGCGCACCAGCACGCCATAGGTGCGCGAGGGGAAGTATTCGCGCAATGAGCGCGCCGCCAAACGCGGCTTGTCGGCATCGGTGAGGCAAAGCGCCGACACCACGGCGATGCCCAAATTCTGCGCGACGTATTGCTTGATCACTTCCCAGCCGCCCACTTCAATCGCCACTTGGTAGGGCACGCGCCGCTGTTCAAATGCGGTGGTCACCATGCGCCAGGTGGACAGCTGCTTCGGCGGCAGGATCAAGCCGTGCGGCGATAGATCCTCGAGGGTTACTTTGGCTTTCTTCGCCAGCGGATGATCGGGCGCAGTAATCAGCATGGCGTCGAAGCGTTGCAGCGGGGCGTAGTCGATGTCGTTGGGCACTTCCCACATGGCGCCCACCGCGAAATCCACGGCATCGGCGCGCAGCAGTTCCAGCCCGGATTGCCCGGTCACGCTGTGCAAGTGAATGCGCACATCGGGGCGCAGCGCGCGAAATGCGGCCAAAGGCTCGGGCAGAAGGTGCAGAAGCGTCGAACTGCCGGCCGCTACATGTACCTCGCCGCCCTCCTGGCCCTTTTGCGAGCCGCGAAAGGCCTCGTCCAAGCCTTCAAAGCTGTCGATTAAGGGGCGGGCCAGGTCGTACAGCGCCTGCCCCTCGCGGGTGAGCGAAAGCCGGCGCCCGACGCGTTCCAGCAGGTGCACGCCGTAGTGCTGTTCCAGGGCCTTCAACTGCAGGCTCACGGCCGGTTGGCTGAGGAAGAGGGCCTCGGCAGCGCGGGAAACCGAGCCCAAGCGCGCCACCTGGCAGAAGGCTTGGAGCGGTTTTAGGCGGCTTCCCTTGTAGTAGAAGTGCCCGCTCTCGCGCTCCGTTACCGACTTATCGCTGCGCTTTCGCTGCTTGATTGCCATTTTTAGCCGACGCATTAAAGGAACTCATACATCGTATTCAAACATTTACTTTGCAAATTACAAGCTCGGATTCCACGGTGGGCTCCACGCCGGCCCCACGCCAGCATTGACCCGAGCCCGCCATGACCGCAGCCGCCGAATCCGCTCACCCCACGCAACTGCACGCCGCCCCCGCCCAAGGCTTCCGTCGTTTGGGCCGCCCCGTGGCCGGCGAAGAAACCATCCTGCCCCCCGAACTGCAGTCCCTGCTGGTCGATCTGCACCGCCTGTTCGAGCCCACCCGCCGTCAGCGTTTGGCCGCCCGCGTGGCCCGTCAGGCCGAGTTCGATGCCGGCGTGCTGCCCGACTTCCGCAGCGACACCCGCGCCATCCGCGAAGCCAACTGGACGGTGGCCCCCATTCCCGCCGCTCTGCAGGACCGCCGCGTCGAGATCACCGGGCCGGTCGAGCCGAAGATGATCATCAACGCGCTGAACTCGGGCGCCAATTGCTTCATGGCCGATTTCGAAGACAGCAACGCGCCGTCCTTCGCCAATCAGATCAACGGCCAGCGCGCCATGCGCGATGCCGTGGCCGGCACGCTCAGCTTCATCGCGCCCGACACCGGCAAGCAGTACGCGCTGGACCCCGCCAGCAAGACCGTGCTGATTGTTCGCCCCCGCGGCTGGCATTTGGATGAGGCGCACATCCACATCGACGGCCAAGCCATCGGCGGCGGCCTGTTTGATCTGGCCACGTTCGCGTTCCACAACGCAGCCACCTTGGCCTGGCGTGACCGCGGCCCGTACTTCTACCTGCCGAAGATGGAGTGCATGGAAGAAGCGCAACTGTGGGATGAAGCCATGGCCTTCCTCGAGGTGCGCTTGAACCTGCCGATCGGCACGATGAAGGCGACGGTGTTGATTGAAACGCTGCCCGCCGTGTTCGAGATGCACGAAATTCTGCATGCGCTGCGTGGCCGCGTGGTGGGCCTGAATTGCGGGCGCTGGGACTACATTTTCAGCTATCTGAAAACTCTGCGTCGTCACCGTGATCGCGTGTTGCCCGAGCGCGGCCAAGTCACCATGACGCAGCCGTTCTTGAAGGCGTATTCCGAGCTGCTCATCCAAACCTGCCACCGTCGTGGTGCCCACGCGATGGGCGGCATGGCGGCGCAGATTCCGATCAACAGCGATCCGGAAGCCAACGCTCGCGCCATGGACCGTGTGCGCGCCGACAAGTTGCGCGAAGTCACCGCAGGCCATGACGGCACCTGGGTGGCGCACCCGGCCTTGATTCCGATTGCGCGCGAAATCTTCGATGCGCACATGCCCACGCCGAATCAGCAGCACATCAAGCGCGACGATGTGCAGGTGAGCCGCGATGATTTGCTGAAGCCCAGCATTGGAACCATCACGCAGGCCGGCTTCGACAACAACGTGGAAGTCTGCGTGCGCTACACCGCGGCTTGGTTGGCCGGCAGCGGTTGCGTGCCGATCCACCACCTGATGGAAGACGCCGCCACCGCGGAGATCAGCCGCTCGCAATTGTGGCAATGGCTGCATTACGCCGATGGCCGCAGCAGCAGCGAATGCCTGCATCTCGATGACGGCACGCCGGTGGATTTCGTGCTGTTTGAGCGCGCACTCATCAACTTGCCCTCGAAGCTCGGCGACCGCCGCCGCATGCCGGGTGGCGACAAAGTCGATGCCGCCATTGCGCTGCTCGACCGACTCACGCACGCCGACACGCTCGAACCGTTTTTGACCAGCGCGGCCTATCCGCAGCTGATCGATACCGCGGTGTAAGCCGCATTCCCCGCACGTTTTTCTTTGAACCCCACGTTGCACCCCCACGCTAAGGACATCGCAATGAGCACGCTCCCCACCGCCGAACAACTGAAGAAAGACTGGGACACCAATCCGCGTTGGGCGGGTGTGACCCGCAACTACACCGCGCAGGATGTGGTGCGTCTTCGTGGTTCGATTCCGATCGAGCACAGCATCGCCAAGCTCGGTTCGCAGAAGTTGTGGAACTCGCTCAAGACGCAGGACTTCGTCAACGCGCTCGGCGCGCTCACCGGCAACCAGGCCATGCAGCAGGTCAAGGCCGGTTTGAAGGCCATCTACCTCTCCGGCTGGCAGGTCGCTGCTGACGCCAACCTCGCGGGCGAGATGTACCCCGACCAGTCGCTGTACCCCGCGAACTCCGTGCCGCAGGTGGTGAAGCGCATCAACAACACGTTGCTGCGCGCCGATCAAATCCAAACGGCAGAAGGCACCGGCGACACCGACTTCCTGCAGCCCATCGTGGCCGATGCAGAAGCCGGCTTCGGTGGTGTCCTGAATGCGTTTGAGTTGATGAAGGCCATGATCGAAGCCGGTGCCTCGGGCGTGCACTTCGAAGACCAGCTGGCTTCGGTGAAGAAGTGCGGCCATATGGGCGGCAAGGTGTTGGTGCCGACCCGCGAAGCCGTCGAGAAGCTCAACGCGGCGCGCCTCGCGGCCGACGTGATGGGCGTGCCCACGCTGATCGTCGCACGCACCGATGCCGAAGCCGCCGATCTGCTCACCAGCGATGTGGATGAAAACGATCGCCCCTTCTGCACCGGCGAGCGCACCGTGGAAGGCTTCTACAAGACGCGCCCCGGCGCCGAACAAGCCATCAGCCGCGGTTTGGCGTACGCGCCGTATGCCGACCTCGTGTGGTGCGAGACCGGCAAGCCCGATCTGGCCTTTGCCAAGCGCTTTGCCGAAGCCATCCACGCCAAGTACCCGGGCAAGATGCTGGCGTACAACTGCTCGCCCTCGTTCAATTGGAAGAAGAATCTGGACGACGCCACCATCGCCAAGTTCCAGAAGGAACTGGCTGCCATGGGCTACAAGTTCCAGTTCATCACCTTGGCCGGCTTCCACTCGCTGAACTACTCGATGTTCAACCTGGCCTATGGCTATGCCCGCAACCAGATGAGCGCCTTCGTCGAGCTGCAGGAAGCCGAGTTCGCCGCCGCCGAGCGTGGCTTCACTGCCGTGAAGCATCAGCGTGAAGTGGGCACGGGTTACTTCGATGCGGTCACGCAGACCATTCAGGCCGGCCAAAGCTCGACCACGGCCATGAAGGGCAGCACCGAAGAAGAGCAGTTCCACGGCGAGAAGGCCGCGGTTGCTGCTTAAGGTTTAGGGGAGCGGTCACGGCACGGGGCGTCCTACGGGCGCCCCGTGCGCGTGACGTTTCCTGACATCACAGACATGCACGGGCCAGCGGTGGGCTGATAACGTGGTTGCAGGATTCAACCACCACGGCCGTGATGTCCGACGAGCAACTCGCCAGCGCCCCAGTGCGTGCCATCGACCTTCGCGGGCGCGCATGGGTATTGCTGCAATTCGTTTTGATTGCGGCTGTGTGCAACAGCTTGGCCTTGCAGTTGCCTGGTACGACGCCGTTTCTGGTCGGCAACATGGCCGCCGTCGCGATCACCTTGCGCTTTGGTCTGTCTTACGGCTTGCCTGTTGCCGTGCTGGCCACTGGTATCACGGCTGATGCCTATTGGGTAGCGTTGTCGCTGCTGGAATGCCTGCTGGTCTCGCGCTACGGCGCCGAGCCGCGCGCCCTGTGGTCGGCATTCCTGCGCATCTGGCTACCTCTGACTCCTTTGGTGCTTTGGATCAGCTTGCCGGTGGGCGCCATCGACCTGCCGCTGTGGTTTCTGGGTGCGACCACCGTCTTCTTGACCGGTGCTGTGAGCTTGCTTGGAGGACGTCAGTTGTCGCGCGTCAGTCGTTCGCGCAAGCAAATGGCCAAGCAATCGATTGGCGATCAGTTGCGGGTTCAGCTGGCCACCCTGATGGGGGCGCCGCTCACCGTGTTGATCATGCTGGCGCTGCAAGTGGCACACCAGCAGGATGTGCAGCGCACTTCCTTGATCTTGGACGGCCGACTGCGTCAGTTGGAGGCCGTAACCGCCCAATACCTCCAGGAGCATC
>JAIXVL010000216.1 GCA_027483045.1 Lysobacteraceae bacterium | reverse complement strand
TTCATCGGGTCGACGTAGGCACCGAAGGCCAACGCGTCGTCCAGCGTCTTCTGATAATCCACCGCTTCGACACCCAAATACTGGGTCAGCACAAAGTTGTGGTAATCGAGCGTGCTGCGCAGCTTTTCAGCGAGTTCCTTGGGGTACGCCAGGTCGGCCACGCGAATACCGCGGCGTGCGACCTTGTCTTCGTACGCCGGGCCGATGCCGCGACCGGTGGTGCCAATCGCCTTGCCGCCCGCCGCCTTCTCGCGCGCCTGATCGAGCGCAATGTGATGCGGCATGATCAAGGGCGTGGCCGGGCTGATCTTCAGACGCGAGCGCACTTCGACGCCGCTGTCCTCAAGCTGCGTGATTTCCTTCTGCAACGCGGCCGGGCTAAGCACCACGCCGTTGCCGATCAGGCACAACGCGCCCTCGCGCAAGATGCCGGAGGGAATCAGGTGCAGCACGGTTTTTTTGCCGTTGATGACCAGGGTGTGGCCCGCATTGTGGCCGCCCTGAAAGCGCACCACGGCACCAATGTCCTGGGTGAGCAGATCAACGATCTTGCCCTTACCCTCGTCGCCCCACTGGGCGCCCAACACAACAACGGATTGACCCATGGCCGTAGCCCTCGATTGAATGGAATCTGTGCCCTGATGGGGCGTGCTCCTAGCGGCGCCTATGCGACCAGCTTTCCGGAGCCCTGACAACACAAAAGCCGGAAGCGCTGTCGCGCCCCGGCTTTGCGAAATTATCCGCGCTTTTTGCCGGGCCCGCCACCCCGAAAAGCGGCGGACCCCGATGCTTTAACGGCGTTCCTGCTCGAAGTAATCAAAGAACTCGGAGTCTGGGTCCAAGACCAGCGTGGTCTGACCATCCGACAACGCCGCTCGGTACGCCTCCAAGCTGCGGTGGAAGGCATAGAACTCGGGGTCCTTGCCATACGCCTGGGCATAGATCTCAGCCGCCCGCGCATCGCCCGCACCGCGGGTCTTGGCTGCATCACGCTCAGCGTTTGCCAAGATGACCTGCCTCTGCTGATCGGCTTCGGCACGGATCTTCTCGGCGCGCTCCTGTCCTTCGGCTCGAGTGCGGCTAGACACCTCGTTACGGTCAGTACGCATACGGTTGAACACGCGATCCAGCACGGATTCGGTACCTGCTGCGCCGTCATCCGGAAGGTCGATGCGCTTGATGCGCACATCGGCCACTTCAATACCCAAGGTCACAGCACCCTTGTTAATGGAACCCACCAATCGGCCCGTCACATCTTGGCGACCGGCTTCTGCAAGCTGACGCAAGGTGCTGCCGTTGATCAAGTTGCGCAATGCGCCTTCGACAATCGGCGACAAGCGGGTGATGGCCTGATCCTCAGAACCACCGCCTGCGGCGCGATAGAACTGCGCCACATCGGCGATACGCCAAGTCACAAAGTAGTCGACCTGCACGTCCTGCTGTTCAGAAGTCAGGTAGCGCTTGTCTTCGACCGTCATGGTGAGCAGGCGACGATCAAACTTGCGCACGGTTTCGATGAGCGGCAGTTTGAAACGCAAGCCAGGCTTCACGTCTTGGCGAACGACTTCACCCAAACGCAGCACAATGGCGCTTTGGTGTTGTTCAACCGTGTAAACCGAGCCCATTGCCAGAAGCACCAGCAAGGCCACGCCAATCAGGATATTCGGGAGCGAGCGCATGTCAGCGGCCTCCTTCTCGGGGCGCACGATCAAGCGTGCGCGGGGGTCTGGGAGCTTCTGCCGGCGCTGCAGCTGCCGCTTGGGCCTGCACTTCGGGGCGAGTGATCAAGTTGCTCGAGGCCGGCGTAGGCGCAGCTGCCGCCGCAGAGGGCAACTGCAGCAGCAGCGTGTTGCCGTCCGAACCGGAAATGACCCGCGGGTTTCGCGACATCACTTCCTGCATCGTCTCGAGGTACAGACGCTTGCGCGTGACCTGCGGCGCCTTCTGGTACTCGGCCAACAGCAAAGTGAAGCGCTCAGCTTCACCCTGTGCACGTGCGACCACGGATTCACGATAACCGTTGGCTGCCGCAATCGTGCGGGAGGCCGTACCGCGAGCCTCAGGCACCACCTGCCCTTCGTAAGCCTGCGCCTCGTTCTGGAAGCGCTGGGCGTCTTGTTCCGCCGCGATCACGTCATCGAAGGCTGCCTTAACGGCAGCCGGCGGTGCCGCGTTATTCAGCTCGAGCTGACTGACCGTCAGGCCGGTCTTGTATATCTCAAGAGCCTTTTGCACGGTTTCCTGAATCTTCGGAGTCACCGTATCGCGCTTGTTGAGGGCCGTTTCGAGATCGGCATTGCCGATGGCTTCGCGCACCGCACTCTCGGTGATCTGCTGCAACAAATCGCCCGGATCGCGAGTACCAAAGAGATAGGTCTCTGGGTCGGTGATCTGGAACTGCACGTTGTAGGAAATCTCGACGAGATTTTCGTCACGCGTCAGAGCGAGCATCTGATTGGAAGCGACCGAGACCTGGGTGGCCTGCACCACGTAAACCTTCTCAATCGGCCATGGCAGCTTGAAGTTCGGACCGGGCTCCATCATGCGGGTGTACTCGCCAAAGCGGAGCACCACGCCACGATCGCGCTCATCGATGAGCTTGAACGAGTTGAACACCAGCCACACCACAAACAGGCCACCCACGATGTACAGCGGGTTGAAGCCATCGTCTTTACCGCCACCCGATCCCCCACCGCCGCCAAACATGCCGCGCAGTTTGTCGACGAAGGCTTGGACCTCGCTATTCGGGTCTTTGCCACGCCAAGGGTCTTTGTTGCCGTTTCCGGGTTGGTTCCAGGCCATGAGGGCTCCAGCGCAGGACGGCCGCAAGAGCGCGGTCGTCGGGGATGTGAAAGTTTAAGTGGGGGTGGAGGGGGTAACAAGCAAGAGGGCGTGAAGTGGATGCCCGCCAGCACCGGCTGCTAAGCGCTCCGCTAAGCCACGTGCCATGCGCACGTGAAGGCGCCAGCCTTCCGGCTCAAGGTGTTCCGATACCACGGCACCCTGCTCGTGCAACTGCGCGCGCAGACGTCCGTCAGCGGCACCCAACAGCAATTCGCCTTGAAAAAGATCAGCCGCAAAGTGCCGACCTAGCGCATCGCGCAGAGCGTCCAATCCGCGGCCATCGCGAGCGGACAGCCAAACATTTAAGCGGCCTTCGTCCGCCTCTTCGCAACGCGGCTCTAGGCCCTCAATGCGATCGATTTTGTTGAACACGCGCCACTGCGGCACGTCGCCCGCGCCAATCTCGGAAAGGACTTCATCCACCGCAACAATGCGCTGGGCGCGCTCGGGGTCGGAGGCGTCGATTAAGTGCAAGAGCAAATCGGCTTCGCGCGCCTCCGCGAGCGTGGAGCGGAATGCAGCAACGAGATCATGGGGAAGATCACGCACAAAGCCCACGGTATCGGAGAGCAGCAAGGTGCCACAGGCCAAGCCTTCGATGCGACGAACCGTGGGATCCAACGTTGCGAACAACTGATCAGCGGCATACACACCGCTACCCGTCAGCGCATTGAACAGCGTTGATTTTCCCGCATTGGTGTAGCCCACGATGGCCACGCGCGGCAAGGCGTTGCGCACACGTGCGCGACGCATTTGCGTGCGCTGCACATCAATTTTGTCCAGACGTTTTTGGAGGGCATCGATCTTCGCGCGAATCAATCGCCGATCTGTCTCAAGCACGGTTTCGCCAGGGCCTCGCATACCGATCGCGCCGCCACGCTGGCTATCAAGCGATGCGCCCTTGCCCACAAGGCGAGAACTCTGGTGCTTGAGTTGAGCGAGTTCGACCTGCAACTTGCCGTCATGGCTGGCTGCGCGCATGGCGAAGATGTCGAGGATCAAGCCAACGCGATCGATGACGCGGCGCCCAAGTGCATCGGTGAGGTTGCGCTCCTGCACCGGACTGAGCGGCGCATTGATCATGACCAGATCAATATCGCCGGCCTCGCAGTAGCCTTTCAGCTCTTCGACCTTGCCGGTGCCGATATAGAAGCCAGCGTTCGGGCGCTCAAGTCGCGCATCGATGACGCTCACGACCTCAGCCCCTGCTGAGCGCGCGAGGTCGGCGAATTCCTCAGCTAAGGAAGGGTCGCGATGGCCTGGCGCCTGCGGTTGCACCAAGAGCGCGCGTTCGCGTCGGATGGAATTCATTGGGTAGCGCCTAAACGGCGCGCAGCGCAAATCACTCGGCGTCGTCGTCGTGCTCGTCGCCCGAGCCAGATTCGCCATTGACTTCACCGCCACCGGGCCCAACGCGCACATTGCGCGACGGAACAACGGTGGAAATGGCGTGCTTGTAGACCATCTGACTGACCGTGTTGCGCAAGAGCACTACGAACTGATCAAAGCTTTCGATGGTGCCCTGCAACTTGATGCCATTCACCAAGTAAACCGACACGGGAATGCGCTCACGACGCAGGGCGTTCAGAAACGGGTCTTGCAAGCTTTGTCCCTTGGACATAACAACTCCGGTGTTTTTGTTCTTCTCGGGGCAGGCATCGTAGCGTGGCGGGGGGTGCCATGCGAGTGACGAAAGCCCTAGGCGCCAGACTAAACAGCCCCTTGCCGCCCAAGAAAGACACGCATTGCTTGGTCAAGCAGCGCTCGCTGGGTGAGCGGATCAAACCAACGCGCATCGTTCTGGCTGCGAAGCCAGGTGAGTTGGCGCTTGGCGAGGTGGCGAGTTGCTGCCACACCCTGCTCAAAAAACGCCTCCTCATTGCTGGCACCTTCAAGGTGTTGCCACGCCTGTCGATAGCCCACGGCACGCATCGCAGGGAGATCGGCGTGAATGCGCGGGTCCGCTCGAAGCTGCCGCACCTCATCAAGAAAACCCTGCTGCAGCATCTGTTGAAACCGAAGTTCGATGCGCGCGTGCAACACGCTTCGCTCCGCCGGAGCCAGCACCAGTTTCAGTACGCGAAAGGGGAAAGCGCCCGCGCCTTCACGCCCTCGCGCCTGCCAGACGCTAATGGGTGTTCCGCTGAGTCGAAAGACCTCAAGCGCACGAAGCGTGCGCTGCGGGTCAGTGGCGTGAATGCGTGCGCCCGCCGCGGGGTCAATCTGCGCCATCTCGGCATGAAGGGCGGCCAGCCCTCTTTCCTCCAACTCGCGCTGAAGCTGCGCGCGGGTCGGCGCGTGTGACTCAGGCAACTCCGAAAGCCCTTCCAGCAAGGCTTTGAAGTACAGGCCCGTACCGCCGGCCAGAATGGGCACCTTGCCCTGAGCCGCCAAATCCCGCATTTCAACCAGAGCGTCACGGGCGAAATCCGCTACGGAAAAAGGTTCGTGCGGGTCCCTTACGTCGATCAAGCGATGCGGTGCACGGCGCAGAGTTTCGGCATCGGGCTTCGCGCTCCCAATGTTGAGCCGCCGATAGACCAAAGCCGAATCGACACTCACGATCGCGGTGCCCAAGCGCTCCGCCCAATCCGCTGCAAAGGCTGTTTTTCCGGAAGCCGTAGGGCCCATCACCGCCACGGCCAGTGGCCGAAGATCGGTGCGTGCGTCTACGTCGGCTGCGGAAATGAGCGTTTGCATGGGCGCGCAGCATACCGCCCATCAGGCTGGCGGCTTTACTTCGCTGAGTTCGGCCGGCAGCATCGCAGCGCGCTCTCGCCCCCCAAAGAAAGGAACCACGATGCTGTTTGCCTCAAACCGTTGTCCCGCGGCGTCACGCGCCAGCGCGCTCGGATTCGCCTTTGCGGCACTTTCCCTTTGCGCAAGCCTGCCCGCACTTGCCGGAGCATTGGCTACCGACGTACTGATCATGCCGCTGGCGCCGGAGATGTCGAGCTCGAAACAAATACCGATGCCCGAGGGATTTGACCCGAAACAGCCCACGTGGATTGCGTATCAGGTGTATGCCTTGTCGCCCACCGACACCCCGGATGGAAAGATTGTCGTCACCGGCATGTTCGAGCGTGAGCCCACATCGCCCTCTGCCTCGACCGTGCTGTTTGAACCGCGCGATCTCCGCGTCACGGAATCCGCAGGCACCATCGACGACCAATTTGAAGCGCAGTTTGGCCAACGCAGCGAACAAGAGCTCCGAGCGACTTGGGGTGATGAGATGTACGAAGCCTATGGCGCTGTCAACGCTGGAACAGGGCGCATGCTGGACGGCACCGCGAACCGCGAGCTTCCACCGCTGAGCCAAGGCGACCCGATCCTGCTGGTCAGTGTGGAGCGTGCCGAAGGCATCCTGCCGGCTGGCCTGCTGGTCACGGTGGGGCAAGGCGAGATTCCGGCGCACCTGCAACCCAACGTGGAGTCGACAGGCGCTTTCAAGTTCGGATTCGGCTTGGGTCGAATCGTGTTTTTCGGTTTGGTAATCGCTGGGCTCTACTGGTTCTTCATCGGCCGCAAGCGGAACGCCTAATCTTCGTCGGGCCAACGAATGCTTGGCCCGGCCGGTTTGGCTTTCGGAACCGGAACTGCGGAAACGGCGTGCCACACCTTCAGCGCATCCAAGGTGGGAGCCACATCGTGTACGCGCACGATCATGGCTCCGCGTTGGGCGGCGATCAGCGCGGCGGCCACCGAGGCGGCTTGGCGCTGGTCCACGGGCCGGTCGGTGATCTGGCCCAAACTGGATTTGCGGGAGAGCCCCACAAGCACAGGGACGCCCAATTCCGTAAATCGGCCCAACTGCGACAACAAGGCCATGTTGTGCTCGAGCGATTTTCCGAAACCGAAACCCGGATCGACAGCCAAACGACGCTTCTCGATGCCGCTCATCTCGCAGGCGAAGATTCGCTCGGTGAGAAAACGATGCACCTCAGCCACCACGTCATTGTAGTGCGGCGCTTGCTGCATGCTGCGCGGCTCGCCCTGCATGTGCATCAACACGACAGCGGCTTTGGATTCCGCAACCGCCTGTAACGCGCCCTCAGCGCGCAAAGCCAGTACGTCGTTCACCATGCCCGCACCCGCGGCCAAAGCCGCGCGCATCACTGCCGGCTTGCTGGTATCGACGCTGATCGGCACCGTGGTTTGCGCATGCAATGCGGCGATGACGGGAATGACGCGCGCAATCTCGGTTGCTTCGTCTACAGCCTCGGCACCGGGCCGGGTGGATTCGCCCCCGATATCCAGCACATCAGCGCCCTCGTCAACGAGTCGGAGGCCATGCGCGACGGCTGCAGCAACAGTGTCGTGCTGCCCACCATCAGAAAAAGAGTCGGGCGTCGCATTGACGATGCCCATGATCCTGGTGCGATCCAGTCGCAGCACGCGGCCAGCGCAATCCAGGCTTGGAGACAAATCGAACATCAGTTCTCGACGCGACGAAGAAACACGCCGCCCGCGACGGTCAGCGGCAAGCCAAGCCCGAGCGCCACCCAGACGAGGATCATCGGTTTACCCAACCACAAATTCAGACCTGACACTGCCAGCGCGGCCAATCCGCTACCCAGCATCCCACCGCCCAAGGCGCCATACAGGCGGCGCCGGCGGGAAGCCGCAAGCACCGCCTGAATGTTCAGGCCCGAAGGCATCAGGCCTGTGGGGCCGCCGGGCCAATCGAAGCACCGGCAGAGCTGTCATCACCGCCACTTGCGCTGGGCGCAACGGCCTTTACCCAATCGGCAGGCGGCCCGGGAACGCGGCCCTCCATGATGTCGTTGATCTGGTGTGCGTCGATGGTTTCGTAGGTCAGCAAGGCATCGGCCATCGCATGCAGCTTGTCGATGTTGTCCTTCAAGATCTGCGTGCTGCGGCCATAGGCTTTGTCGAGAATGCTGCGCACGACTTCATCGATGCGACGTGCAGTCTCGTCGGAGAGGTTCTTGGTCTGCGACACGCTGCGACCCAAGAACACTTCACCCTCGTCTTCAGCGTAGGCAATCGGGCCCAACTCGTCGGACAGGCCCCACTTGGTGACCATGTTGCGCGCCATCTTCGTGGCACGCTCAATGTCGTTGCTCGCACCCGTCGTGACCTTATCGGCACCGAAGATCAACTCCTCCGCCACGCGACCGCCGTACAACGAGCACAGCATCGACTCGATGTGCACGCGGTTGTAGCTGTAGCGATCGCCTTCCGGCAGGTACATGGTGACGCCCAATGCACGACCACGCGGAATGATGGTGACCTTGTAAACCGGATCGTGATCGGGAACCACGCGCCCAACGATGGCGTGCCCTGCCTCGTGATAAGCGGTGAGCTTCTTCTCGTCTTCACTCATCGCCATCGAACGGCGCTCGGCGCCCATCATGATCTTGTCGCGCGCCTTGTCGAAGTGCTCCATGCGCACGAGCTTGCCGTTCTCACGCGCGGCGAAAAGCGCAGCCTCGTTGACCAAATTGGCCAGATCGGCACCCGAGAAACCGGGCGTGCCGCGTGCGATGGTCATCGCCACTACGTCATCAGACAAGGGCACCTTGCGCATGTGCACCTTCAGAATTTGCTCGCGCCCCTTCACGTCGGGCAAGCCCACAACCACTTGGCGGTCGAAGCGGCCAGGGCGCAGCAGCGCCGGATCGAGCACGTCTGGGCGGTTGGTGGCAGCAATCACGATCACGCCTTCGCCACCCTCGAAACCAT
>JAIXVL010000075.1 GCA_027483045.1 Lysobacteraceae bacterium | reverse complement strand
GAGCAGATTGCCTTTGCTGCACTCATGCGGGGCGTGCACTGGTAACGCGCTTTCCGCTCTGAACAAAAAAGGCCCGGGTCGTTCGACTCGGGCCTTTTTTCTAGACGGGAACTTGAGGTCGCTTAAGGGCAGCGGCGCCAGCGAGTCTCGGCGCCCACGGAGTCGAACTGTAAGCGTGCTTCGCGCACCTCGGGATACAGCGTCGCCATCGCGCAAATGGCGTCTGTGGCTGACTCTGCGGAGACGCTCGGCGACAGGGAGATCACTAAGGTCGTCGACGTGGACCAGGTGGCACGTTCAACGCCCGACACATCCATCACCGATTGGGCCAAGGCGGCGCGGCGTACGGATGCTGCGGCTTCTTCGCTCATGGCGGGCACTTCGACGCCGGCTGGCTCGTCTAAAGCGGACGCCGCATTCGTTGCTGCTGGGGTTGCCGTCATCGGTTGCACTGAAGTGGCTGCCCCAGTCGCAAGCGAGGTCTCGCCGAGGGTCGCGAGCCGTTCACCGGTTTGAGAGCCAAAAAACACGATCACGGCACCTAGGAACGTGGCACCCAGAGTGGCCATCGTGCGCGGGCCACGCACCTTTTCTTCGGCTTCTCGCACGACGTCTGTACGGACGCGCTCTTCAAGCAAGCCCTCCACTTTCTGCCAAACGCGTGCGGCATCGAGCAACTCAATTCCCATCGTTTTGGCGGCAGCCTGCGCTTCATCATCGACCTGGCCCAGCGTGGCCAGCATGGCTTCGTCGATGCCCGCTTTCTCGCGGCGCAATTCCACGTCACGCACGGCGGCCTGCCCGATGCGGTAGGTGGTGCCGTGCTTGTAAACCAGCAAGACGCTGCGATTGCCGCGTCGGAGCACGCGCTCACCGGTTGGTGCGGCCGTCGGATCGGTGAGTTCGGAGCTGGCCACGATGCCATCGACTTCCAAGGCCTTGACCATCAGGTTCATGCCCTCGCGCCAAGAGCGCGCGGCAAGAACTTCGATGCCAATGGACGTCACTTCCTTGGCCTTCTGTATGCGGTTAAACCAAAAACGCGCAGCCATCACCAGCGCGATGGCCAGAGCGATTGCGAAAACGGACGACAAGAGTAGGGTCATGGATGGAAAGCGTTCTGCGGGGCGCCAAGAGTAGCCGACGACGCCTAAAAAAAAATCACGGCGCCCTAAAGCGCCGTGATGGGGTAGAACGCCCGCAAACCTGAAGTCGATCGGGGAGGGAGCTTTCGAGCTTCGCTTAATCGGCTGCGGGCGAAAACTGCAAGAAATCAGCCTTACGGCGCGTCAGGGGCAGCAATCGGAGCCAAAGCCGACTTACGCGCCTTAGCGGGACGTGCAGCTGCCTTCACACTGGCTTTCTTGGCGGGCTTAGCAGGCTTGGCGCTCTTTGCAGGCTTCGCGGCTGCCTTTTTCGCCTTGGCCGGAGCAGCCTTCTTGGCCGGGGCCTTCGCAGGCTTGCCGTCAATGGCGCGAATGGCGCGGGTCAAGGTGTCAACGCGGGTGGTCAGCTCGACCAAATCTTCGCGGCTGGGCACACCGAGGCGGGTCAAGGCGCGCTGCACGCGCTCTTCGAACACCTTCTCGAGGCGATCCCACGTGTCCACTGCGCGTTCGCGAACGGTGCCGACGCGCTCTTCGACGGCGTCACGCACGGCGTCAACGCCGCCGGTAGCGATCTTGCGCGTGGTGGTTTCGAAGGTCGAACCTTCTTTCACCAAAGCATCAAACAACTTCGAACCTTCGTGCTGGGCGCGCTGGAAGGCGCCAACGCCAGCCAGCCAAATCTGCTGGGCGGACTCGGCAAGGCCGCGGGAGAGCTGCTCGGCCTTCGCCTGCAGGTCGGCGGGGTTAGCAGCGGCGGGCTTGGTGGTGCGGGTCGACTTCTTCAGCTTGGCCATGAGCCTAGATTCCTGAGCTTGGAGTGTGCGTACTGTGCGCGCAGTTTCATGACTGCCGCTAGAGCATTCACACCACAGGCGCTCAGGCGGTGCGGGGGCGGCGAGCCTTGTTGGTCACGGGCTTGCGGCGGCGCAGCATGGCTTCCACATCATCGAGCGAACGGCTCAGTTTTGCGGTGGTCTCGGTTTGCGGGCGGCGGGGGGCCACCCCATCGAGAATCGAGATCTTGGGCGCATCGAGGATTTCATCGCGCAAACGCAATCCGTGCTTCGCAAACAGCGGACCCAATTGCTCGCGACGGTCGCGCAGGTCCTTCAATGTGGCCTGGAAGGCGTACTCACAGACGCGAAGTCGATTGTCGTAACTGAACACGCTGGTAAAGAACATCTGGCCGTCGTCTTCATCCGGTTCCATGACCAGCTGGTCGGTTTCGGGGTACTGCCGCGCGTACTTCTCCAAGCCCACCTGCACGCGCGATTGCAGCAGCGTGCGGAAAGTCTGGGAAAGCACAACGGGCAGTCCACCTTCAGACAGGCGTTTCATACCAACGGGATGTTTTCCATCGCGGCTGGCGTTGAAGGGGACGAACGGATTGAGGCCGAGCAGCAGATCGATCCCGCGGTCCATAGCGACCGACGCGTGCATGGTGCGGCGTAGCGCGCCATCGACAAAATGACGATCGCGGATGCACACCGGCGGGTAAAGGCCGGGTAACGCAGCACTGGCCTGAACGGCACGCGAAATCGGCACATCGTCCCAGTCTTTCGAGCCAAAGCGCACCGCTTTGCCGCTGTCGAGATCGACCGCTACGACATACAGAGGGCGATTGAGCTCGCGGAAGTCGTTGGTGCGGCCCTGGGTAGTGAATAGGCGGTTGAGAAATTGTTCGACCCCCGTGTTGTCGAACAGTCCGTTCGGAATCACGCCTCCGAGCCGGGTCAGAAGTTCTCCCAACGAGATTTCAAGCGGATTCCCCAGGGACTCCTTGGCCCACTCCATCACCAGTCTGGGCGCGCTGGCGGCGCGCTTCGCGTACTCGGCAAAGGCTGGCTTCAGGAACATCTCGGGCCGGAATTGCACATCGGAATCGCCGGTCAGAAAGATGCGGCACATTTCTTCGGTGCTCAGGCGATTAGCCAAGCCCGACGCCAGAAATGCGCCAGAACTCACGCCCACGTAGACATCGAGGCGCGTCAGGTCCAGACCCTCCAGAACGCGGTCGAGCGCGCGCAAAGCCCCGAGCTCGTACATGCCTCCCGTTGGCCCACCGCCGGCGATCGCGAGGCCAATTCGGCCTTGACTGGTGGCTTTGGAGTTGGCGGGTTGAACGACGAGCATGGCAAGACCTGTGGCAGCAATCTTCCGATTCTAGCCGCAAGACCCCAGAAGCGACGAAGATGTTGGTCAGGTTTTGAGGAAGTCCGCTGGTGGCCAACGAAGAGAGCGAACGCACCCATCTCAAGCACGCCATTGCCCGACGCCTGTTCTGGCGGGGGCGGGTGTTTGACCCTGAGCGGGCGGGAAACGCTTCGCCCCGCCTTTCTGAGCTGCGTGCTTGGCAGGCCAGTCGACTGGAGGCAAGCTTTGCTGACGTTCTGGCGGACCGGAAGATGCATTCAGCCGGGCGGTTTTTCCTGTCCGACCTTTACGGCGATCAGGATTTCACCGGTCGGGATCGCGATGTCGATCGCATCATGCCGATCATGGTGCATCTGATGCCCGAAAGCCTGCTGCGAGCGGCGCGCGATGCCATCGAGCTGCATGCACTCAGCCATGCTTTGGACTTGAGGATGGTGAAGGCCTTGAGTGGCAGCCGGCGGGGCCGTATCGACACCGCGTCCTATGCGAAGGCCTATCGCGAGGTCGGGCTGACGCGCCTCAGAAACCGCCAAATCGGTCTGATCATGGCGGTTGGACGGAGTTTGGACGCGGCGGTTCAGCGCCACGGTGTCCATCGTCTTCTGCGTGCTTCGCGCTTGCCCGCGCGAATGGCCGGCTTGTCGGATTTGCAGGCGTTTCTTGAGCGCGGATTCGAAGCCTTTGCGCAATTGGACGGCGCGGGGCCATTTCTTCAACGTGTTGAGCGGGGAGAGCGCGAAGTGAGTCGCCGCTTGTACACGGGCCACCCCGACCCATTCGGCCCATGACCCTCGCGCTGTCTTCCGACAGTCAGCTGAATTGTTCGTCGATCGTTTTGTCGATTTCGCGCTCGATGGCCGGCTTGATGGCAAACAGCAAGAACCCAAGGCGCACGTTGACATGCACTTCCTTGGCTTTGACTGCGATATGGCCTTCGACGCCACTGCGCGAGAACTCAAGCGTGTTGCCTTTCCAGCCGTATTCCACCTGGAAACGTTCGGCGATGTGTTCCGCGATGCGCTCAACTTTGAGTTTGGCTTCCTTCAAGGGAAGCGCGTGCGAGCGGCGAATGTCGATGTGGCTCATGGGATCCTCCGGTGCGCGATTCTGTGCCAAAGCGTGGGCTGGGGCCAGAGTGGAGCAGCTGTGATAAGTTTTGCGGCGCAGGAGGCGCAATGCGACTAACGTTCCCCAACGGCGAGCACGCTGCCGTCAACATCGAGCATGGTCAGATCGGCGTCGGTAGCGCGTCCGGCGGTGGTACCGCCGTGACTCTGCCGGGCTTGGCACCCTTGCATGCGGTGTTTGCCAATGGTCGTCGAGGGCGTTGGTTGACGGTGCCGCACGATGCCAAGGTGATGGTGAACGCTCGCCCGGTGAAGCGCGTTGCGTTTCTGCGCTGCGGTGACATGGTTTGCCTTGGCAGCGTGCAGGTGCGTATTGAGTCCGACTTGGCTCCCGCTGAGATGCAGGAGACGCCGGGCACTCCGATGCCACGCCGACGATCGGCAGAAGAAAGCCTGAGCAGCAGCAAAGCGGTGCTCCGCGGCTTGTCTGGCCCGTGGTTTGGACGTTGCTTGAGTTTGTCTGTCGGCCGCGTCATCGGTAGCGGTGCGGGCGTTGATATTCGCCTAGATGGCCAAGGCGTTCAGGAGCGCCATGCACTGATTGATCTGGAGGAAGGCCGGGTCGTGGTGCGAGCGTTGTCGCCCGGCGCAGGGATGCGGGTGAATGGCCATACCGTGCGTGTAGCTACCCTGATTACCGGCGATCAACTCGAACTTGGCGAACAGCGTTTTGTGCTTGAGGCTCCGGGATTCGGTGCGGCACCCTTGCCGCCGACGATAACGCCCGTCCCAGGTGCGCGCGCGGAAGCGACCACGGGCCAACGTCCGGCGGTGAGTGAGCCGATTCCTGTGCATCGGGTTGAAGAGCCCTCCGTGCCTCCAAGGGATCTGGGCGGCGTGTACCTTTTGATTGCGGCGGCAGCGGCACTGGCAGCGGCCCTAACGGCGTTCTTCGTTTACGCCCCTCGCGGCTGACCCAGAAGCTTCTTGCGGGCCCACCAAGCGCGCAGCGCCAGCAGGACCGCTGCGATGCCGGCGTAGATGAGCGGCTCGGTGCCAATCACTTTGACCAACCAGAGCCAGTGCAGTACCGCAAGGACTGCGACGGCATAAACCAGACGGTGCAATTGGCCCCAGCGGCGTCCAAGGCGCTTCATCCATCCTTTGGTCGAAGTGATGGCCAGCGGAACCAAAAGCAACCAGGCCGCAAAGCCCACGGTGATGAACGGCCGCTTCGCGATGTCGTCGAAGAGTTGCGCCCAGTACGCGCCCAAGTCGAGCAGCACATAAACACCCAAATGAGCGCACGCGTACGCGAAGGCCCATAGACCGAGCATTCGCCGGTATTGAAGGGGCCACGTGGCGCCGAACAAGCGGCGCACTGGCGTCATCGCCAAGCACAGCAGCAAAAATCTCAGCGCCCATTCGCCGGTAGCGTGGGTGAGTTGGGCAATCGGATCCGGCCCTATCGTTTCATTGATCACCGATGCGACCAACAGCCCCAACGGGAGCGCACAGGCGGCATGCGCTGCCAATCGAAGGCCCGCACCCTGCCAAGCCTTCAGTTGCATAGCGGGGCGAACCTTAGAACCACCGGCGCAAATCCATGCCTTCGTAGAGCGAGGCTACTTGGGCGGCGTACCCGTTAAAGGGCAGAGTGGGAATGCGTTCGGCAAACAGGCTGTTTCCTGAGGCCGCGATGCGTCGCTCCGTCTTCTGTGACCAGCGTGGGTGATCGACATCCGGATTCACATTGGAAAAGAAGCCGTACTCCTCCGGCTGCGACTGATTCCAACTGGTGAGCGGCATGTTTTCCTGAAAACGGATGCGCACGATCGACTTGATGCTCTTGAAGCCGTACTTCCACGGAACGACTAGACGCAGTGGCGCGCCGTTTTGATTGGGTAGATCGCGGCCGTACATGCCGGTCGCCAAAAGGGCCAGCGGGTTCATCGCCTCGTCTATACGCAAGCCTTCGCGATAAGGCCAATCCAAGGCAGGTTCGCGCACGCCCGGCATTTGTTCTGGGTCCGCGAGGGTTTCAAACGCGACGTACTTGGCTCGGGAGCCCGGCTTCAAGGTTTGGATCAGAGCGGCAAGGGAAACCCCTCGCCACGGAATCACCATCGACCAGCCCTCCACGCAGCGAAGTCGGTAAATGCGCTCCTCCACAGCCAAAGGCTTCAGTAGCG
>JAIXVL010000132.1 GCA_027483045.1 Lysobacteraceae bacterium | reverse complement strand
GGTCAATATGGCTCTCTTCTATAATCAGCGGCGGCGACAGGGCGATGATGTCCCCCGTGCCGCGAGCCTGAACCCGGCATGTCGCAGGCCGATGACGCGTGCGTTGCACGAACATGACGGCGCTTCTGTGATGGAAACCGCCATTTCGCGTTAACGCCTCGGTAACGCAGCGTCGCCACGCTTCGCCGCCATCCCTCCGCCGGAGGGCGATCACTCGGAGTGCATGATGCAAACCCAACACCGGACGCTCGCCATCGCCATTGCAATGGCGCTTCTCTCACCGCTTGCCGCCTCGGCGCAGACGGTCACCACGCCAGGCGAAACCGCCAAGAAGCTCGACGTCATCAACGTCGTGGGCACTGGCGAAACCCGCCAAGTGCAGGAGTTGGGTCGCGAAGAGTTGGCGCGTCAGCCTGCCGGCACCAGCCCGCTGAAGCTGCTCGGCAAGCTGCCCGGCGTCCATTTCACCTCGTCGGACCCGTGGGGAAACTACGAGTGGTCGACGCGCCTCAACATTCGCGGCTTCAATCAGAACCAGCTCGGTTTCACGCTCGATGGCATTCCGCTGGGTGACATGAGCTACGGCAACCACAACGGCTTGCACATCAGCCGCGCGATGATCGCCGAGAACTTGGGCTACATCGAAGTGTCGCAGGGCAGCGGTGCGCTCGAGACGGCTTCAAGCTCGAATTTGGGCGGCACGGTGCGTTTCACCTCGCGCGGTCCGCAGGCCGAGCGTGGCCTGACCTTGGCGCAAACGGTGGGCAGCGACGATACCTTCCGCACCTTTGCGCGCTACGACAGCGGCGACATCAACGGTTTTTCGGCTTTCCTTTCGGGTGCCAAGCACAAGGCTGAAAAGTGGAAAGGCTGGGGTCCGCAGAACAGCGATCAGGTCAACGGTCAGGTGCGTTACGCCGCTGACAATTGGAGCTTCGGCGCGCTGATCAACACGTCGCGTCGCGCAGAGACCGACTATGCCGACTTGTCGCTGGAATCGGCGGCCCGTCTTGGCATGGATTGGGACAACTACGCCCGTGATTACGCGCGCGCCATTCGCGCTGCATTCGGCCAGTTCTCGGGGGGCGTGAACAGTTTGGATGATGCCTACTACCTGGGCCGCGGCTTGCGTGATGACAACTTGTACGCCGCCAACACCGAAGTGGCTTTTGGCGAAAACTCCTTGTTCAAGGCGCAGGTGTACCGCCATACGAACGAAGGTCAGGGCCACTGGGTGACGCCGTACTCGGCCAGCTCGCCGACTCTGCCGCTGCGTCTGCGCACGACCGAATACACCATCGACCGTACGGGCGTGACCGCTGGTTTCGAACTGGGTTTGGGTGCGCACACGGTGAGCGTTGGCCTGTGGAACGAGAGCAGCGACCACAACCTGCAGCGCAACTTCTACAACCTGACCGCCGACACGGCGCCCAATCGTTCGTACTTCTATCGCAGTCCGAATCAGCGCGTGTTCGAGCAGGATTTCGACAGCAGCACGACGGTCTACTACGTGCGTGACCGGATCGCCTTGGACGATGGTCGCTTCGTCGTGGACGTCGGCTTCAAGGGTATGGACGCGGACATCGACGCCATCAGCCGCTTGGGCACCCGCGCCGGTGGCAGCATCACCGCGAAGGACAGCTTCTTGCCGCAGCTCGGCTTGCGCTATGAATTCACTCCAGGCTTCGAAGTGTTCGGATCGTATGCGGAAAACATGGCGGCGTTCCGTGCCGGCGTGAATGGCCCGTTCTCGGCCACGCAGACGACCTTCAATGCGATTCGCGGTTCCTTGCGTCCAGAAACATCGGCCACCTTCGAAGGCGGTCTGCGCTATGGCAACGGCGGCTTCCAGTCCTCGCTCACCGTGTACCGCGTGGATTTCGAAGATCGCTTGCTGACGATTTCGCAGTGCGCAGGCATCGTGGGTTGCCCGAGTGCCTTGGCCAACGTGGGTGACGTCGAGACGAGCGGCGCCGAGTTGGCAATGGATTGGACCTTCGCCGAAGGCCTCTCGTTGTTTGCCGCACTGTCGATGAATCAGTCGGAATACGCCTCGGATTACTTGGATGGCACCACCTTGGTGCGCACCAATGGCAAGAACGTCGTCGACGCGCCGGAAATGCTGTTCAACGCCGAGTTGCGTTACGCCGTGGGTGGCTGGGATGCACGCATCGGCGCCAAGTACACCGACGAGCGCTTCATCACCTACCTCAATGACTCCAAGGTGCCGGATTATTGGGTGAGCGATGCCTCTCTGGCCTATTCGTTTGGCGACTTTGCCTGGGCCAAGAACCTGAAGGCCTCGCTTAATGTGACCAATCTCTTTGACGAGTCTTACTTCGCCAGTGTCGGCACGAACGGGTTTGTGGCCAGCGATCCGACCGGCTTGAACTACACCTTGGTCACCGGCGCGCCGCGCCAAGTGTTCTTCACGCTTGAGGCGCAGTTCTGATGAAAGGGGCATCGCTGCTCATGGGTCTTTTGCTGCTGCCCATGGCAGCGATGGCCGCGACGAATCCTGTTCTCCCAAGCGATGCGGTGATCGACCGCATCGCTTTCGGTTCCTGTGCGGAGCAAGACAAGCCGCAGCCCATCTGGGATGCCATCAACGCGACATCGCCGGATGCGTTTCTCTTTCTTGGCGACAACATTTACGGTGACACGGAAGACTTGACCGAGCTGGAAGCCAAGTACGCCAAGCTCGCAGAGAAGCCGGGCTTTGCTCATTTGCGTGCACACACCCCCATCATGGCGACGTGGGACGACCACGACTTTGGCGAGAACGACGCCGGTGGCGAGTTCCCCATGAAGGAGCCTTTCCGCCAAGCGTTTCTGCGCTTTTGGCAGGAGCCGAAAGAATCACCGCGCTGGCAGCGTGATGGCGTGTACACCAGTGCCGTGTTCGGACCCGAGGGCCGTCGCGTGCAGATCATTCTTCTTGATCTGCGTTACAACCGAACACCGATTGCCCGCAACACCGCGTTCCCAGACGACACGGTTTACGCGCGCTGGGCGCGTCGCGAGGCGCGGGCAGGGCGTGTGGTTCCAGGCCCTTATGCGCGTGATCCGAATCCCGCAGCGAGCATGTTGGGTGAAGCGCAGTGGCAGTGGTTGAACGAGCAGTTGGCGCAGCCGGCAGACGTTCGCATTATCGGTTCGAGTCTGCAGGTGCTCGCCGATTTCCCCGGTTGGGAGGCTTGGGTGAACTATCCGCGCGATCAGGCTCGCTTGATCGATGCGATTCGCCGCACGAAGGCTGCGGGCCTTGTATTTCTCTCAGGCGATACGCACTACGGCGAACTCACTGCGCTTGATGCCAATACGCCGTATCCGCTCTACGACTTGACCTCAAGCGGCTTGACTGAAGAGTGGCATGTGCCCGTGCCGAACGCCTTGCGTGTCGGCGAGGCGCATCACAAAGCCAACTTTGGACTGGTCGATATCGATTGGAGCAAGCGCGAGATCACGCTGGAGTTGCGCGACGTGAAGGGCGAAACACTGCTGCGTCAAGCGATTGCACTGGAGGCCTTGCGCGACCAGTCACTCGAATCGCCCTCGGCTCAACCTGCTTCAACCACCAGTCGATAGCCAATCTCGGCAAGATGGTCGCGTTCGGTATCTAAATCCGCGCGTGTCAGCGGATGGGCTTCGAGCCAGCGCTTCGATGCCTTCAAGCGCATTTCGCCAAATGCGGTCTTTAGGCGCAATCCAGGCACTGCGCCGGCTTCGTGGGCCCGATGCAGCAGCACCGCTAAGCGGAGCAGCAGGGCGCACCGTTGAGCGGCTGGAGCAAGACGATCGGGCAAGCGCTCGAAGCTGGTGAGCTTGATGGCGCGACGTTGGTTGTGCACCAGCGTGGCCAGGAACTGCTGCTCGGTCTTGGAAAAGCCGGCCATGTCGGAGTTCTCAAGAATGTAGCCGCCGTGCACGTGATACTGGCTATGGGCAATGGCCAAGCCAAGCTCATGCAAGCGCGCAGCCCAGCCGAGCATCTGTGCATCAGGCGCTTCCAGACCCCAATCCGTGGCCACTTGGTCGAACAGATCAAGCGCCGTCGACTCCACGCGCTCGGCTTGTTCCACGTCAATCGCGTAGCGCGTCATGAGTGCAGAAACCGAGTCTTCGCGTGGATCGTCCTTGCCTGCGCGGCCCACGAGGTCGTGAAGAATGCCCTCGCGCATCGCAGTTTCGCTCACGTGCAGTTTTCGAATGTCGAGCGCTTCAAAGGCGGTCGCCAGAACGAGCACGCCGCCCGCGATGACTGGCTGACGCTCGGCAGAAAGGCCCGGCAGCTTGATCTGGTCAAGCGACTCAAACGCCAAGAGGCGCTCAGACAAATCCAACAAGGCTTGATCGGTGATGACGCCGCCCTTGCTGAGCTTCAGTGCCTCGCAGATCTCACCAATGGCTTTGATGGTGCCCGAGGACCCGAACGTTTCCTTCCAGCCGTGTTGTCGATACAGGGTCGCGAACTGCTGGAACTCTGCAGCCATCTCGAGCTGGGCATCTTTCCAACGCTTGCGGCCCAGCTTTCCATTCGCAAAGAAACGCTTGGTTGTTGCCACACAGCCCATCTGCAGGCTTTCGCGCTCAATCGGCACCATGCCATCGCCAATGATGAATTCGGTGGAGCCGCCGCCAATGTCGATCACCAACCGTCTTGCGCGTGCCGGATGACCGTGGGCAACACCCAGGTAAACGAGACGCGCTTCCTCGCGGCCCGCCACCACTTCAATGCCATGCCCAAGCGCGGTCTCTGCAGGCAGTAAAAAGCTCTGCGGGTTGCGAAGCTGCCGAACCGTGTTGGTGGCAATTGCGCGCACCTGCGCGGGTGGAACGCTGCGCAGCTTCTGTCCGAACCGTGCAAGGCAGTCCAAGGCGCGGGCAACAACATCGGGGCGAAGGCCGCCGTTGCTGTCCAAACCCTCGGCCAGCCGCACCATTTCCTTGATGCGATCGACCACGCGAAGTTGACCCAGCGTGTAGCGCGCCACCACGAGATGGAAACTGTTGGAGCCGAGATCTACAGCAGCGAGCAAATCGCCGTCTTGAAGTGCGCGTGGAGTGTTGGTCGGCATGGCTCAGCGACAAATCTTGGAGAGAAGCGACTGCTGCGCCGAGTGCGGCATGCCATCGTGTTCGATAGCGACACGCGTGTAGCGGCCGTCAGGCATGAGTTGCCATGACTGGGTGTTGTCAGCCAAGTAGTTTTCCAGCTCTTCCTCGTAGACGCGACGAGCGAGCTTTGGTTCGAGAATGGGGAAGCAGGTTTCCACGCGTCGCAGCAAATTGCGTTCCATCCAATCGGCGCTTGAGCAGAAGATCTCTGGTTCATCGTTGTTTTGGAACCAGTACACGCGGCTGTGCTCCAAGAAGCGTCCCACCACGGAGCGCACACGAATGTTCTCGGACAGTCCTTTCACGCCGGGGCGCAACGCGCACGCGCCGCGCACGATGAGATCAATGCTCACGCCCGCTTGTGATGCCGCATAGAGCGAACGAATCACGCCAGACTCATTGAGCGCATTCATTTTGGCGATGATGCCTGCGGGCTTGCCATTGCGCGCGTTCTCCGCCTCTCTCGCAATCTTTGCGAGCAGTCCGCCATGCAAGGTGAACGGCGAGGTGAGCAGCCGCTTCAGTTTGAAGGATGGCGCCAAGCCCGAGAGTTGCTGGAACAAGGCATGCACGTCGGCGCCGATTTCCTCATTGGCGGTCATCAAACCGATGTCGGTATAGGCCCTGGCTGTGCCGGCGTGGTAGTTGCCCGTACCCAAGTGCACGTAGCGCCTCAAGCGCTGGCCCTCACGCCGGACGATCATCATCATCTTCGCGTGTGTCTTGTAGCCGACCACACCGTAAAGCACTTGAACGCCGGCCTCTTGCAGTCGATCGGCAAGGCGAAGATTCGCCTCTTCGTCAAAGCGCGCGCGCAGCTCCACAACGACCGTAACGTCCTTGCCATTGCGCGCCGCGGTAATCAGGTGTTCGATGAGCGGGGAATCACGACCCACGCGGTAGAGGGTTTGCTTGATCGCCAAGACGTCAGGGTCATTCGCAGCATGAGCCACCAGATCCGGAACAGCCCCGAAGGTTTCGTAAGGGTGGTGCATCAGCACGTCGCCGGAACGCAGCTGATCGAAGGGGGCTTCAAGGTCCAGCCTTGAGGGACGCGGCGTAAAGGGTGCGAACTTCAGCTCAGGGCGATCGGTGACGAGGTCGTACACCTGAATCACGCGATTGAGATTGACCGGCCCATTGATGCGATAGACGGCGTTCTCGGGCAGTGAGAAATTCTGCAGCAGACTTTGCACGATGTGCTTGGGGCAGTTCTCGGCGATCTCCAAGCGCACGGCAGGCCTGAAGCCTCGGCCCACCAGCTCATCGCGCACGGCATGCGCCAGGTTCTCCACCTCTTCCTCATCAACCACAAGCTCAGAGTTTCGTGTGACGCGGAACTGCCACGCGCCCTTGACCCGCATTCCGGGGAAGATCTCGTCAACGAAGGCCGTGAGGACCGCTGAAAGCAGCACAAAATCATTGGCCTTGCCGGACAGTTCTTCCGGTAGACGGATGATGCGCGGCAGCGAGCGCGGTGCGCGCACGATGGCCATGCCGCCGGCGCGACCGAAGGCATCTTTGCCATCGAGCACCACCACGACATTGAGTGACTTATTGAGAATGCGCGGGAACGGATGCGCCGGATCAAGACCCAGTGGCGAAAGCACCGGCATGATCTCCTGCTCGAAGTAATCCTTGAGCCAGCGTTTCTGTTTGGCGCTCCAAGCGTCGCGCGGCAGGATGCGCACGCCGGCTTCCGCCAATTCCGGCCGCATTGTTTCGTTCCAGAATCGGTACTGGGCGTCAACGAGGGCGCTGGCTTCTTCGTGGATTTGGTCGAGCAGGGCGGTCGGGGCCACGCCGTCCATGGCCGTCGTTGAGCCGAACTGGATGCTCGTGCGCAAGGAGGCAACGCGAATCTCAAAGAACTCGTCCAAGTTGGTGCACGAAATGCACAGATAGCGCAGGCGTTCCAGCAGCGGAATGGAAGCGTCTTCGGCCTGCGCGAGTACGCGGCGATTGAACGCTAATTGCGAGAGCTCACGACTGAGGAAGAGCTCACTGTCGGCATGCTGCGCCGGCGTGAGTGCGTTGGCCGTGGTAGGCGTCTTGCGACGTGGCGTCTTGGAGGGCACTGGGCTGTCGCTCGTCGGTGTTGAATCGTGATTTGAAACGAGGCTGCCGCTGCTGGCAAGCGCGGAGGCTCTAGGCGGCGTCGGAACCGCGTGCGCGTTCAGTGACCGCATCCGGCCCGAATACGCAGGCGAATCGGCTGCCCTTGCCCACTTCGCTGCTGATTTCCAGGTGCGCCTGATGCAGGTTGAGCACGTGCTTGACGATGGAAAGGCCAAGGCCGGTTCCGCCGGTTTCGCGAGCACGGCTCGTAGAAACGCGATAGAAGCGCTCCGTGAGTCTGGGCAAGTGTTGCGCGGGAATGCCGTAGCCGCTGTCGATCACCGAGAGCATTACGCCACCGTCTGGGGTCTTCTCGAACTTCACCTCGATGCTGCCGTCGGTGGGTGTGTAGCGCACCGCATTGCTCACCAGGTTCGAGAAAGCGCTGTGCAGTTCGCGGGTTGAACCGAGCAAATCGACATCCGCTGCGTCTTCCACAGTGATCCGATGCCGCGAGGCCGAGAGCGCCTGTGCTTCCCGCTTCAGCGTGGTCAGCAGTGGCGTCATGGCCACAACTTCGCGCTGCGCCAATGCTTCCTGAGCCTCGAGGCGCGAAAGTGTGAGCAGGTCTTCAACCAATTGCGACATGCGCGCGGACTGCTTGCGCATTTCCTCGAGCATGGGTTCCAGCTCGGGGTAGTCGTCGGTGTCCAAGATATCGAGATAGCCATGCACGACCGTGAGTGGCGTGCGCAACTCATGCGAGACATTGGCCACGAAATCGCGGCGAAGCTGCTCGAGACGCATCAACTTGGTCACATCGCGAACCACCAGCAGCCATTGCGTTGAGGAGTAGGGCAGCAGGCGCAGACTCAGGCGGATGCTCGGGTCGCGCGGGCAGGGCAGGTCGAAGAGAGGTTCTTCTGTTTGCCCGCTGGCGACCCAGGCCGCCACTTGGGGGCCTTCAAAAATGTCCGAGATTCCGCGCTCATGACCGATAGGGCCCAAGCCCAAAAGCTCACGTGCTTGCCGGTTGCACCACTCCACGCGGTCGCTATCTCGCGAAAGCAGCAGTACGGCGTCTGGCATCAGGCTGGCCGCATGGCGGTAGCCGCGGACGATGCCGAGTAGTCGGCGGACGCGAGCGCGCCCTTCACTTTGTCGACGGTGCAGCAGCATTTCGAGGTCATCCCACAGCCCGCGCCCGTCGATTTCGCGCAGGCGGCGCCGCTGGTAAAGCTGGGCAAGCAGGCGATTCAAGCGCCAGTAGTGCCAGCAAAGAATGGAGAAAGCCGAGAGAGCCAGCATCGGCCAGAACTGGCCAATCAACAGGCCCAAAAGGCCCGAGACGCCGGTAATCATCAGAAGGCGCCCCACCGACTGGCGCCAGGCGCGACGCAATAGGCTTCCTACCGTCATGCGTCGCGCACCTTGCTCATGGGGTTTCCGAGAATCGATAGCCGCTGCCGCGCACGGTCTGCACCATGCCATCCAACTGTTGCGGTTCGAGCACTTTGCGGAGTCGGCGGATATGGACGTCTACGGTGCGTTCCTCGACGTAGACATTGCCGCCCCAAACGTGATCGAGCAGCTGCGTGCGGGTGTACACGCGGTCAACATGGGTCATGAAGAAGTGCAGCAATCGGTACTCGGTGGGGCCAACGTGGATGGCCTCGTCCCCGGCATACAAGCGATGGGCGGCACCGTCGATGCGCAAACGGCCAACCTGGACGCTGCCATCGGCCTCGTCCTCACGCGAGCGACGCATGACGGCGCGGATGCGGGCCAGCAGCTCTCGTGCCGAGAAAGGCTTGACCACGTAATCGTCGACGCCCGACTCCAGGCCCGAGACGCGGTCGTTCTCTTCACCGCGCGCCGTGAGCATGATGATCGGGATGTCGCGCGTGAGTTCGTCTTTGCGCCAGCGGCGGGCGAGATCGATGCCCGAAGTGCCGGGGAGCATCCAATCCAGAAGGATGAGGTCGGGCACACGTTCCACGATGGCCATCTGGGCCTCGCGGGCATCACCGGCGTGAACCGGGTCGTATTCGCCCTTACGTAAGGCAAAGGCCACCATGTCGCGGATGGCGGGTTCGTCGTCGACGATGAGGATGCGCTTCTGCACGG